>CAYTRP010000055.1:0-6576 GCA_964440195.1 uncultured Candidatus Sumerlaeota bacterium | reverse complement strand
GGGCTTCACCGCCGGAAAAGGTGGTGGCCTGCTGCCCGAGCGTGATGTATCCCAGGCCGACGTCGTGCAGAGTCCTCAGCCTTGACGCGATCATGGGAACGGGGGAGAAGAAGTCGACCGCGTCCTTGATCGTCATGTCGAGGACATCCGCAATGCTCTTCTCCTTGTAGAGGACCTCGAGGGTCTCGCGATTGTATCGCTTGCCGTTGCAGGCGTCGCACGTGACGTAGACGTCGGGGAGGAAGTGCATCTCGACGCGCTTCAGGCCGTCGCCCTTGCATTCCTCGCAGCGTCCGCCCTTCACGTTGAACGAGAAGCGCCCCTTTTCATAGCCCCGCATGCGCGCCTCGGGAGTCTGCGCGTAGAGGTCGCGTATGTGATCGAAAATTTTCGTGTATGTGGCCGGGTTTGACCGGGGGGTGCGTCCTATCGGGGTTTGGTCGATGTGGATGATCTTGTCGATCCGCTCGATTCCCTCGATGGCCCCGTGATCCCCCACCGGATAGCCGGTGCTGTAGACATGGTTGTGGATGACCGGGACGAGCGTCTCCATGATGAGGCTCGACTTGCCGGAACCCGACACGCCGGTGACGGCCACCATGAGGCCAAGGGGAAGAACAAGGTCGCACGACTTGAGATTGTGATGGCAGGCGCGCCGCAGGATCACCTGCCGCGCGGGATCGACGGGGCGGCGCGTCCGGGGGATCTCGATGCGCTCGGCACCCGTCAGGAAGCGTCCGGTCAGCGACGCTCTCGTCTCCTCGATTTCCCGGGGCGTTCCGCTGGCCACCAACTCGCCCCCCAGGCGCCCTGCTCCCGGCCCCAGGTCCACGACGTGATCGGCCGTGCGGATGGTCTGCTCGTCATGCTCCACGACCAGCACCGTGTTCCCGAGGTCGCGCAGGCGGCAAAGTGTCTGGATCAGGCGCTCGTTGTCCCGCTGGTGAAGCCCGATGCTGGGCTCGTCGAGGATGTAGAGCACGCCCGTGAGCCGCGATCCGATCTGCGTGGCGAGGCGGATTCGCTGGGCTTCTCCCCCGCTGAGGGAACCCGCGTGGCGATCGAGCGTGAGGTAATGGAGCCCCACGTCGAGAAGGAATCCGAGGCGGTCGCGAATCTCCTTCAGCGGCTCGAGGGCAATGCGCGCCTGGCGCTCGTTCAACTCGAGGCGGTCAAAGAAGCCCTTCGCCTCGCGAATCGAGAGCCCGCAAACCTCGGAGATGTTCAACCCCGCCAGCATGACGGAGAGCGCTTCGGGCTTGAGGCGTGCCCCCTGGCAATCGGGGCAGGCGACGTCGTGGAGGAATTGGCGCTCCTGCTCCGAGTCATCCGGCTGTTCGGCTTCATGGATCTTCTTCCGGATCCGGTGCACGAGACCTTCCCAACCGGCGTTCAACTCCTGCATCTCTCCGTCGCGCATCGGAATGCGGACGCGGATCTTTTGCTTGCCGAGCCCGTAGAGAATCTTCTGGCGCACGGAGTCGGAGAGCTTCCTCCACGGAGTGCCGAGATTGAACCCCAACTCCCGTGCCAGCGCATGGATCACCTGACGGTTCCACGAGCGCGACTGGGGATCGTGCTCCTGCTGGTCGCCGAAGATTCCCCGCCAGGGCACCAGCGCCCCCTGTAAAATGGAGAGCTTCGGATCGGGAACGAGGGCGTGCAGGTCCACCTCCGGGACCGTGCCGATGCCATGGCAGGTGGGACAAGCACCGAAAGGCGCGTTGAAGGAGAACATGCGCGGCGCCAACTCCACGCTTTGCGGGCCGTGCTCGGGACAAGCAAGAGCCAGGGAAAACTGGCGCTCGCCATGCCATTCCAGCTTTGCGGGAAACTTCCCCTCGCGATCCGGCAACGTCTCGATGATCGCGAAGTTCTCCGCCTTGCGAAAGGCCGACGCGACGGCGTCGGTCAGTCGCGGCCCCTGGTCCGGCGCGACGACGAGGCGGTCCACCAACAGGCCGATGTCGTGCTTGAAGTTTCGCTTCAGGCGGCGCGTGGGATCGAGGTCCTCCATCTCGCCATCGATCTTCGCGCGGACAAAACCCTCCTTGAGGGCCTGCTGGAACAACGCCTGGTATTCGCCCTTACGGCCGCGAATGACCGGCGCGAGAATCTGGAGCCGAGTCCCCCTTGGCAGGGCCAGCACGCGCTGCACGATGTCGGGAATGGTTTGGCGCTCCAGCGGCTCGCCGCAGGACGGGCAGCGCGGCGTGCCAACATGGGCATAGAGCAACCGCATGTAGTCGTAGATCTCCGTGACCGTGCCGACCGTCGAGCGCGGGTTGCGCGAGACCGTCTTCTGCTCGATGGAAATCGCGGGCGAGAGCCCCTCGATATGCTCCAGGTGCGGCTTGGGCATCTGGTCGAGGAATTGGCGTGCGTAGGCGGAGAGCGACACGACGTAGCGGCGCTGGCCCTCGGCGTAGATGGTGTCAAACGCGAGCGACGACTTGCCCGACCCGCTCAATCCGGTGATGACCGTGAGCGAATTGCGCGGGATGCGCACGTCGATGTTCTTGAGATTGTGCTCCGCGGCACCATAGACGGCGAGATCGAACAGGGGCATGAAAATGGGGGAGAAGGGAAGGAGGTCGGAATCGTCGGACGTGTTGGCGAACAGGAGAGGCGGCGAACCCGGCATCCCGCACGGCGCTAGCCGGCGTTCATCGCTCCCGGATGAATAACATGGATGTGCGAGGCGTCGAGCGTCATCTGGCGGGCAACCCATGCGGGTGCCTCGGGCCCATACTGTGCCACCAACGGCGCCAGCCACCCAAGCCAACGCTCCTGGGGCGAGCCGTTGGGCCAGAGGGCCTGCGCGATGCGCCCGGCCTGACCGGAGGCTGTCTCGGCACGGCGCAGCAAAAACTGTTCGAGGCGCTCGTGGAGCTTGGCCTCTCCCGCGTTCAGCGACTCCGCCATTTTTTCGGCAGCCCTCAACAGCCCCGTGTCGCGTGTCTCCGAGTCAAGTAGCCCGTGGAGTTCGGCCAGCGAGGCGGAAACGGCGGCGAGCTTTGCCGTGGTGCGGCCGCGCAAGTCGGATTCGTCCCCCGCGTGGGCGGCTGCGGCCTTGAGGGCCGTTGGCCCGCCGTGAAGAAGATCATCGATGCCGACGCGGAGTTTCTCCATCAGGCGCCCGGTGCGGCGATCGACGAGCACCGCGCTTGGGCGGGGAAGCAGGCACGGCCTGAAGACGCCAAAGTGCCCGTACAAATCCCGTATCTGGGCATGGTACAAGAGTTCCGATGGTCCCAGCACGGAGGCCACCGTGGGGAGGATCGCATCCTGAACCACCGGCCTGAGCGCCGCGTTGGGGCTGAACCGGCCGGGAGAACGATCAAGGACCGCCAATAGCTCCCCTGCCGGGAGACGGGCGAGTTCCGCTCCCGAAACGGGATGGGTTGCCAAGGCCGTTGCGTCGCCTTGCCAGGTGATCTTGGACCGCACTCCCTCGACATCGAGGAACACGTTCGCTTCCCCGCCCTTGCGGTGAAGCGTGTGACCCGAGGCGCCCAGCCCATGCAGCAAGGAGGCACTGTCACGCAGGAGGCGCGACGTCAGCGCTGGCTGCTCGATTTCCATCTGGATGAGGGACCGCGCGCGGCGACGCGCGAACCCAAGGCGCGGCGCGAAAGGGACAATCCCAAGGGGAGCAAGCCACGTCAGGAGGCTGCGAACGAACTGGCTCTCCCACGTTGCTCCGCCGGGATGCCGGGCGATGGCGCGCAGAGCCTGGCGCAACCGCGTCCTGAAATCGGTGTCCGGCTCCCCTTGTTCGAAGTCCTTCAGAAACGCCTCAAGGAGTTCCGCCTCGAGCGGCCGCGAAGAAACGGGTGCCCCCGATTGTCCGGGCTCGGGGGATGCGGTCCATGACCGCGCGTCGCCCGCGGAGGACATCCAATTGTGGGAGGCCACTTCCGCGAAATCATGATCGTCGGACGCGACCCAGAAGACCGGAATGCATCGGTGGCCCGTCTCGTGCTCGACGGCGCGCGCGGCAATGGCGGCGGCGGCGGCCTTGTACAAGGTCATGAGCGGGCCGCCAAACAGACCCGCCTGCTGACCAGTGACCACGCAGAGCGAGCCCTCCTTCGCCAGGACCGCTGCATTGGCGAGGATCCCTTCCGGGGCGTCATGCAGGGCCAGCCAATCCTCCCACTCCCTCAATTCCGGTGCGGAGAGAGGGGCGGGAAGTTGCTTCAGCCGCGAGCGCGCATGCCCGGCAAGCTGATGAGGCCTGCACGCGTACCACTCGGCAATTTCGGGATCGCTGGCGAGGTAACGGTTCTTCCAGACGTCAGGGAATGGCAAGGTTGTGGTCACGCACCACTTCCGGTTTGGATGTTTTCAAGAAGTGCTTCGCGCCCGCTCCGGGGATCAGCCGGGCACCACGGCGTCCGGAGCCTCTGCCATCAACTCATTCGAGTTTCGCCACAGCGGGAAGAGGTCGAAGACGCCCAGCACCGTCGGGGTCGCTTCATTCGGAGAGGTCACCTCGACGCGGACCAGAACCGGGTTTGCGGCTTGTCGCATGACCTTCAACCCGTAGGGCCCTGAATGGCCGCGGACAAGGAGTTGAAGCTCCGCGACGGGCCCCGCCGGCGTGGGCCCGCCTGATTCATCGAAGAAATCCGCCGTCCGCAGGCGCGCAATCCACTCGCACATGGCCTGTGCCACATCCGGATTGGCCGGGTGGCTTCCCTGAGCATTCGTTACCGTCCACGACGCGGGGGAATCGGCCGGCCGCGAGAGCACGTATCCATCGCTCTCATGGGAGGGGGAGACGGTGATCTTGAGAATGTCCTCGGGCAGAAGCCCCGGAAAAAGGAAGCGACGGCGCCACGTGGAAACGGATTCGCCGGAGAAGTTGTCGGTCAACTTTCCGGGCAGGAGATAGACCCCGTTTGACTCGGGGCGTCTCACGTAGGTGCTCCACCCCGATGATCCACTCACCCCACGCCCGACGATGAATTGCTCCACCTCGGTTTCCCCCAGATAGAAGGACGCTTGGATCCCGCTCTGGCCCGAGACTCCGAATACCCGGTCGTGGTTTGCGGGATTGGACCCCTGAAGGGAGCCCGTGATGCCCAGAAACAACTCGGATCCCTCGCCCGGAGCGCCGAATAATCCGGCGGCGCGGTCGGAATTCAGGGCAAACCATCCCGCTCCGTCCTGAATTTCCCAAACACCCGCCGCCTTGCGCAGGGAATGCGAGGATCCCCCCGGATAAGTGATCCGGATACCGTCGATCGCGGTGGGATCCGCCCTGAGAAAAAACGATTCGACGGCTGCTTCGCGATCCGTTCCGGTCAAAAAACCCGAGTCGGATGCCCCTGATGTGAGCCCCAGCGTGAGCCACAGCCCGACCGATCCCAAGGCGGCGGTGACACCACCCACGCGCAGGATTCGCGAGAGGGACTTGAGGAAGGGTGTTGGGAGCAGGGCGCTGTCCATCCGTCTTGTTCCGCGTCGGCGTCAGGTTCGCAGCGGCGTCGAAAGACGCTTGGATCATGCCTGACCGTGGCAAATGCACGATCACATCACCGGACCCGCCCTGTCAACGGGCGAGCGGTGTGACTGGCAAGGTCGTCCGCCCCTTCCGGCCGGAGGGCCGAGTCGCTCAAAGACTCGCCATGAAGGCCTTGATGCGCTTTCCGGCCTCGACGATCTTGTTTTCCGCCGTGGCGAAACTTGTTCGAATGTAACCGCAGCCACCCTTTCCAAAGGCGCTCCCCGGCACCGCCGCGACGTCCTGTCGTTCCAACAGGCGCTCGCAGAACTCGTTCTCGTCCATTCCCGTACCCCGAATGTCGGAAAAGCAATAGAACGCGCCCCCCGGGATCGGCGTGGGAAGACCCGCCGAATTCAGGGCCTCGGCCAGGATTCTCCGGCGCCGGTCATAGCTCTGACGCATGGCTGCGACATCCGTGTCGACGCGACGCAACGCATCGATGGCCGCCATCTGCGACGTGATGGGGGCGCACAGCATGGCATACTGGTGGATCTTGATCATCCCGGCCACCAGGTCCTCGGGGGCGGCAATGTACCCCAGCCGCCAACCGGTCATGGCGAATGCCTTGGAGAATCCGGAGATGAGAATGGTGCGCTCCTTCATCCCGGGAATCGTCGAAAAGCAGACGTGCTCCCCCTCATAGGTGAGTTCCGAATAAATCTCGTCGCTCAGCACGAGCAGGTCGTGGCCGCGCGCAATGCCCGCAAGGTGCTCGAGCAGTTCGAGGGAGTAGGTCGCGCCCGTGGGATTGTTTGGATAGTTGAGGAACAACAACCGGGTGCGTGGAGTCACGGCGGCGCGCACCGCATCGGGATCGGGCACATAGCCATTCGAGGCATCCACGGGAACACACACGGGGACGGCACCGGCCAGTCGCACCAGCGCCTCGTAGCAGACGTAGCTGGGATCGATGACGATGACCTCGTCGCCGGGATTGAGGACCGCGCGCAGGGCGATGTCGATGGCCTGGCTGGCGCCAACGGTCACGAGAAGTTCCTCGCGCTGGTAGGAAACACCGTACCGGTTCAGGAGATACGCCGCGATGGCATCCAGCGTGGCGC
>CAYTRP010000054.1:0-12888 GCA_964440195.1 uncultured Candidatus Sumerlaeota bacterium | reverse complement strand
GAACCCGCGGCCCGGGAGGAACCTGCACCGCGTGCCTTGCCCGAGCCACCCGCACGGGTTGCCGAGGCGCCGGTTCGCATTCAGGCCGCCGCTCCCCCGCCCGAAACTCGCAGGGCCGCCATGGCACTGCCCGACCCGGAGGTTCCGGAACCCACGCCCTCCATTCAGTTGAACGATATATTCGACGATGAGTTTGAGTCGCCGCCGGCGCCTCTTCAAGCGGCCGACGATGCGCCGCACCTCGATTTCCTTCTTGATGACGAGCCCAAGGCGGCGACCCCCGTCGGCAACGGATCTTCCGATTCGGAGGACGCGGGATTCGCCTTGGCTGGAGCCGGGGCTCGCGTCGCCTCGGCGATGGCTTCTCCCCCGGAGGGGACCATGGCCCCGGGGTTGGGTCAGGTTGCGAGCCACGGTGGAATCGTATTCGAGCAGGACCTGACAAGGACTCCCGCGGGACAGATGCCGTCAAACTGGTCGGGCAACTATGACTACGCCAAGCTGGCGGTGTTCACGGGAGAGGACGGCGGCAGCGAGCCCTGTCTTCGCTACGACAAGGAGACCGGCATTGGAAGCGCCTACTTCTCCTGCCAGTTTCCCGAGGTTCGGGGTCGCCTCGCCGTGGAGTTCGACATTCGTTGCGAGGACAAGAACAAGTACCTGCTCGGATTCTATGTCGAAAAGGACCAGGACTTCCGCCAGAGCATTCATGCACTGATCCATCGCGCCAATGCGAAGGCAAGTCCCGTGCTGCGGTTGCAGAATGAATCCGTCCCCTATGAATTCGGCACCTGGCGCAAGGTGCGCTACGAGATCGACCTGGTGCGCCACATCATCGATGGCTTCGTGGACGATCAGCCGCTCATTGTCGGCCAGCGCCTGACTTCCTGCCCCGATGGCCTCAACACGCTTTCGATCCGGGACAATCTGGCGACGACGGGGATCCTGATGTTGAAGAACATCCGGATCCGTTCACTGGACTGATGCTCGGTAGGCACTCAGGGCGTGACCCGGCATCCGGCGAACTTCCCTCCCACCAGCCAAGGGGCTGCGCGCAGGTGACCTGACGCCCGAAGCGCCAGGTCATCGATGGAATGCGCGTGCGCACCCTTCGAGGAGTCATGTCAGCCACCCGGCAAGTGTCATGGCGATTCCGGCGGCGAGCACGATCCGGACGTTATCGGATCCGGGGACCGGAAGGACCTCCATGAGGGTGGCCGAGAGGCACCCAATGGCTGCGATGCCGAAGGATAGCGGGGTGACCAACAACACCGTCAGCAGCGAGCTGAAGAAAAACGCCACGCATCCCTCGAATGTTTTCCCGCCCAGGCGAATGCGTCCGTAGCCGCGACCGACCAGCGCCGCGACGGGGTCTCCGACCGCGAGGACCAGGATGGAGGCGATGCCGATCGTTGCCGGGAAGATCAGCAGGGCGGCAAGCACCGCAATCATGGCCCAGGTCGCGCCGTTGGGCCGGATCACCCGGTGGCGGCGCTCCCGGGGTGTCATCATCCCCCCCAGCACACGCAAGAGGACCGCTTCAAACGCGGTGGACCTTGTCCTCAGCCATTCGCCCAGGAGGAATAAAGCCACGACACTTGTCGAGACCGCGATTCCCACAAGGCGGCCCTGCATCACGGCAACCGCCGCCAACGCTCCAACAAGTAGCAGGTGGAGGAGTTTTCTCGCCAGGAAGCCCCCTCGTCCCCCGGTTCGCGCGCTCATTCCAACCTCCATGGTTGCACGGCCATCCGCACTCGAGCATGATGGGCTTGCACCAACCGAGAGGGTGGGCAATTCACGTTATACTCCTTGGCCGCAACTTCCCACCGAACGACGGAAAGCCCGCACAGCCCGATGAACCCTTTTGCCATCGCCGGCGTCCAGCTCCACACCTCCGCGGTCCAGTCGAATCTCCCCTCCATGGAGAGGCGGCTGGACCTGACCATGCACCTGTATCCCTGGGTGCAGATGGTGGTGTTCAGCGAGCTGGCCGCGCTCGGGCCATTGCCGCACCATGCGCAGCCACTTCCCGGACCGACGGAGGAGACCTTTCGCGAGTGGGCCCGCCGCTATCGCATCTGGCTCGTTCCCGGGTCGATCTTCGAGAGGCTCGGCGACAAGATTTACAACACGGCGATGGTGATCAATCCGGTGGGCGAGGTGGTCGCGCGCTACCGCAAGATGTTTCCGTTCCTCCCCTACGAGCAGGGAATCGAGCCGGGCACGGAGTTCTGCATCTTCGACATCCCGCAGGTGGGTCGCTTTGGCGTCTCCATCTGCTATGACATGTGGTTCCCCGAGACATCGCGCACGTTGGCGGCCATGGGTGCCGAGGTGATCATTCACCCCACGATGACCACGACGATCGATCGCGACGTGGAGTTGGCCATCGCGCAGAGCACGGCGGCGGTGAACCAATGCTTCATGTTCGACATCAATGGCGCGGGCGACGGGGGGAATGGGCGCTCGATTGTCGTGGGCCCGATGGGCGATGTCATGTACACCGCCGGTCACAGCGAGGAAGTCATCCCGCTCGAAATCGATCTGGATCGCGCGCGCCGCTCGCGCGAGACCGGTCTGCGAGGGCTTGGGCAGCCGCTGAAGAGCTTCCGCGACCGCCGCGTCGCGTTTGCGGTTTACGACAAGCCGAGCGACTATCTTGCGACCCTGGGTCCGCTCGTGAAACCCGAGCGGGGCGTTCGCCCCGGCATGAAGGCGCCTGCCGAGGCCGTCGCGGAGCGCGAGGCCCAGGTGGACCTGTTCGCCGTGCCCCCCCCGGTTGACCCCTTCATCGTTCAGGAACCGGTCCCGCCAGAGATTCCTGCCGTCCATTCGATTTCGCGGGAGCCCGTGGATGCCGCTGCCGTCGAAGCCGATGTACTTGCGGGACTCCCCCAGACCGAAGCGAATGGAATGTAGGACCGGCAGCACCCGATTCAAATCCCACCATCGGATGCCAAGTCATGCTCAAGAATTCCGAGAAGCACGCGCCGCACTCCCCCGCGCCACAAAACGACGTGCATCCGCTCGAGGGCTCCTTCATCCGGCGTCCGCGCAAGACGCGCCTGAGGAGCATCTCCGACATCCGGCGATTCTTTCACCGCAACCAGATGCCTTATTACTTCATCAGCGCCACGAACTTCAACCTCCTCAACATCGACGAGTGGGTGCGCAATTTCCGCTTCATCAACCACATCGATTGCTTCGATGGGCGCCATCCCCACGTGCTGGTTCCGCCCGAGCTGCCCCACGAGCCGTTCGAGAGCATTGAGGACATCAACAACTACCTGCTCCAGCACAAGGAGGTGGTGGACTTCATCCGGCGCCGCGGACCGGGCGGCAAGGCGGTGTTCCTGTTCTTCGACGAGAAGACGGAGAGCCTGTGCCGCGAGATGGGATTGGAACTCTGCTTTCCTTCCGCCGCCCTCCGGCGCGAGGTGGACGACAAGATCAATGCGACGCGCCTTTGCAACCGCGCCGGGGTGCGCTCCGTTCCCAACGTGCTCGCCAAGGTCGACAGCTACAAGACCCTGCGCAAGGTCTCGCGCAAGCTGGGCGACAAGCTTGTCGTGCAGACCAGCTTTGGAGACTCGGGCCACACGACGTTCTTCATCTCCAACGAGCGCGATTTCGACAAGCACGCGGCGGAGATCGTCCGGGAACCCGAAGTCAAGATCATGAAGCGCATCCGGTGCCGGGGCTCCGCGATGGAGGCCTGCGTGACGCGGCACGGCACCATTGCCGGCCCACTGATGACGGAGCTTGTCGGATTCCCGGAACTGACGCCCTACAAGGGCGGCTGGTGCGGAAACGAAGTGTTCGCCGGCTCGTTCACCCGCAGCATCCGCAAGCGGGCGCACAACGCCGCCATCAAGGTCGGGGATCAGCTTGCGGAGATGGGATACCGGGGATACTTCGAGATCGACTTCCTGACGGATCTCGACAGCGGCAAGGTGTACCTGGGCGAGATCAACCCGCGCATCACGGGCGCCAGCTCGATGACAAACCTGGCGGCCTTTGCCCACAGCGATGCGCCGCTCTTTCTCTTTCACCTCCTCGAATGGAGCGACGTGGATTTCGACATCGACGTGGACGAGTTGAACGCGCGCTGGTCCGATCCCGACAACATCGACAGTTGGGCGCAGTTGGTGATGAAGTGCACCACCGATGACCTGCAAATCATCACGGGAGCGCCGCAATCCGGCGTGTGGCGCATGCGCCCCGACGGGGAGGTGGACTTCGCGTACGTGCAGACGCACCGCCGCACGGTGGAATCCGAGAACGAGGCGTTCTTCCTGCGCATCGCGGGCGTCGGGGACTACTTCTACAAGGGGGCGGACATCGGAATCCTGATCACGCCCGGGCGATTGATGGACGACGACCACAACATCACCGCGCGCGCGCGCAAGTGGATCGCGGGCATCCGCAAGCACTACGAGACTCGCCCCGTCACCCCGGCGCAGGCTCCCGCCGCGGCCCAGGCCGTCGAGGTCGCCGGCTTCAAGTTGCTGTGAAGGTTCACCGCACCTTCCGTGTCCTGCGCGAGGAGCGCCCCGGCCCGCAATGGCGGGGACACTTTCGCTCGTGCTGGCCGGATTACGAGCGGTGGTTTCTCCTGGAGGGCGAGCGCGCGAGGCCCACGTACCGTGAATGCCGCCGCATGCTGCAGTGGTACATGCCCGAGATCGTTCCCCTCTACGAGGAACTGGTGGAACTGGCCGGTGGCAGCGATCGCGTGGCGCGCATGCTTTCGCTCTATCGGCCCACACCCTATCTGGCGGGTTGCTCGCAGGTCGTGTGGACCCAGGACGAACCCGTTCTCGTCAGAAACTACGATTACCGTCCCGACTTGTGGGAGGCAGTGGCCTTGGCGACGCGGTGGCACGACCGCAATGTCATCGCCATGAGTGACTGCCTCTGGGGAGTCCTCGATGGCATGAATGACAAGGGGCTTGTCGTTTCACTGACATTTGGCGGACGGCGCATTGTGGGCGATGGATTCGGAATCCCCATCGTGCTGCGCCATATCCTCGAGACCTGCGACACGGTGCGCGAGGCGGGAAAAGTCATCCAGCGCATCCCCGTCCACATGGCGCACAATGTCCTGATGGTGGATGCGCGCGGGGACTTCGCATCGGCCTACCTGGGTCCGGATCGCTTTCCCATCCTGCGCCAGTGGCCGATCTCGACGAATCATCAGGAGACATGGGACTGGCCCGAATACCTTGCCGCTACGGGGAGCTACGAGCGCGAGAGCTTCCTCGCCTCGCGCCTCGCGGATCCCACCGAGTCCGCCGAGACCCTCGCCTCCCGGTTTCTCGCGCCACCGCTCTACCGCCTTGATTATCGTCGCGGGTTGGGGACGCTGTACACGTCGGTGTACCGCCCGGCACAGCTCTCCGCCGAGTTCCGCTGGCCGGGTCTCTCGTGTCACCAGTCATTGAAGGATCTCAAGGCCGCGGAGTTTGTGGTGGAATACTTGGTGGCGTAGAGTTTTTTACCACGAAGACACGGAGGGCACGGAGGAAGGCGATCCGCGGAAGAGAAAGATGTACACGGATGGCGAATATCACCACCGGTGATTCATCCTTCCTCTCATCGCCTTCAACTTCTTCTCACTCTCCGTGACCTCCGCGCCTCCGTGGTGAATTGAATCTATGGAGTGACTCATGATCAACCGCGACCGTCTTGTGTCCACGTTGAGGAAGTTCGCCACCCTGCTGGAGTTGGACGGCGCGAATTCGTTCAAGGTGAACGCCTACGTGAAGGGCGCGCGCGTTCTCTCCAACGAGGCGCTCGACCTCGACGCACGCTTCCAGTCGGGGACCCTGACGGACATCGAGGGCGTCGGCAAGGGACTCGCGGAGAAGATCGAGGAATTCGCCCGCGACGGCGGAATCGCGGAACTGGCGGAGCTGGAGGCCAGGTTCCCCGCCGGCCTTGTCGCGATGACGGATATTCCCGGCTTTGGCGCGAAGAAGGCCCGCGCGGTGTTTGACGAACTCGGCATCGCGAGCATCGACGAGCTTGCGAAGGGTTGCGAGGACGGGCGCGTCGCGGAATTGAAAGGATTTGGCAAGAAGACCGCCGAGAAGATCCTCGCCGGCATCGAGCAACTCAAGAAGCACTCGGGCCGATTTCGCATCGACGTTGCCTTTCGGGCCGCCCAACCGATTCTCAAGGCCCTGCGCGACCACAAGGACGTGAAGCGCGTGGAGGTCGCGGGGAGCCTGCGGCGCTGGCGCGAGACGGCGAAGGATCTCGACTTCGTCTGCGCGACGGACAATGCCGGGGCCGTGTCGAAAGCCTTCGTCGAAATGCCCAACGTCGAATCCGTCATCGGGAGCGGAGAAACGAAGACGAGCGTGCTCCTCTCCACCGGCATGCAGGCGGACCTGCGCTGCGTGTCGGCGGAAGAGTTCCCCTTCGCGCTGCAACACTTCAGCGGATCGAAGGAGCACAACACGGCGCTGCGCGCGCTGGCGAAGGAGAAGGGCTTGAAGAGCAACGAGTACGGCCTTTTCAAGGAGGGGAGCGACAAGTCGCTCAAGGCGAAGGAGGAGGCGGACATCTATCGCCATCTCGGCCTCGCCTACATTCCGCCGGAGTTGCGCGAGGACATGGGGGAGATCGAGGCGGCGGCGAACGATGCGTTGCCGAAGTTGATCGCGCGGGAAGACCTCCGCGGGCTGCTGCACATGCACACCCATTACAGCGACGGCCAGCCGCATGTGGAAGACTATGCCCGTTGGGCGCACGAGCACGGTTACGAATGGATGGGCATCGCCGACCACAGCCAGAGCGCAGCCTACGCGGGAGGTCTCAAGCCGGATCGTGTGCGCAAGCAATGGAAGGAGATCGATGCCGTCAACACCCAGTGGAAGGACACGGGCGTCGTGTTGCTCAAGGGGATCGAGTCGGACATCCTTGCCGACGGCGCGTTGGATTACGACGACGACCTGCTCGCGGAGTTCGACTTCATCGTCGCCAGCGTCCACAGCCGCCTCAATCTCGAAGAAGAAGAGCAGACCGCCCGCGTGCTGCGCGCCGTCGAGCATCCGCGCACGACGGTGCTGGGCCACATGACGGGCCGCCTCATTCTCGCGCGCGATGGCATGCAATTGCGGCAGAAGGACATCATCCGCCGCTGCGCCGAATGCGGCACGATCATCGAAATCAACGCCGCGCCGGAGCGCCTCGACATGGACTGGCGGCTGGTGCACTTCGCCATCGAGCAGGGCGCACTGCTCTCCATCGGACCCGACGCCCACGACATGGCCATGCTCGACAACGTGAAGTACGGCCTCGCCATGGCGCGCAAGGGCTGGGCGGAGGCGCGGCACGTGGTGAATTGCTGGACGGCGAAGAAGTTTTTGGAGCACGCGCGGGGGAAGAAGTGAGGGCGGCGCGATTGGGATTTTGGCCTTGCGCTTCGCGGGAGATGTTCGCTTTATATTCGCCAATAAGGGACGGCGGCAATTGATTTGGCCGGTGGGAGTCGAATGATGAAGCGAGGAGTAGCCTGGTGCCAAGTCTCGGCATTGCCGACAAGCTGACGCTTGAATGGGTGGATGCTCTTCGGATCGAAGCGGCCCGAAGTCTGCCACGGGAACAAAGGGGGCGGCTGGGTCAATTCTTCACTCCCTGCTCCGTCGCGCGTTTCATGGCGGGTTTGTTCGCGCCTTATCCGGCGACGGTACGACTTCTGGATCCCGGTGCCGGCATTGGCGGCCTGACCGCCGCCGTTGTTTGTTCATTCGAACAGTCCACATCCCGGCCACGACGGGTGGAGGTTGTGGCGTGTGAAGTGGACCCGTTGCTTGCCGGTTATCTCCGCCGGGTGCTGGAGTCTTGCCGCATTTTTTGCGAAGACCTCGGAATCGAGTTCAAGTTCGAGATTCGCATCGGGGACTTCATCGCGGATTCCCTGAAGGTCCTTCGCCCGGACCTGTTTTCGGCGGGGGAGGATGCCTTTACCCATGTCATCGCAAATCCACCGTATCGCAAGATCAACGGCGGGTCTAAAGACCGGTTTCTACTTTCCCAAGCCGGGATTGAAACAAGCAACCTCTATTCGGCCTTTGTGTTTCTGGCGGGTTCCCGTCTCGAATCCGGCGGAGAACTGGTCGCGATCACGCCGCGAAGCTTCTGCAACGGTTCCTACTTCCTGCCCTTTCGGCGCTTTCTTGCGGAGGAATTCGCCTTCAGGCGTTGCCACGTTTTCGATTCCAGGAATGAGGTCTTCGGTGGCGACGAGGTTTTGCAGGAGAATGTGATCTTCGCCGCGGCGAGGCATGGCCGGAGAGGAGTGGTGCTCTTGTCTTCGAGCGCCCACGCCGGTGACGAGGCCATCACCGAGAGGCCGGTCGCGCACGCCGGGTTCGTGAATCCCACCGATCCCGACCTTTTTTTTCGCCTGACGACGGACCGGGGCGGGCAGGCCGTCGCGGATGCCTTTGGGGGATTCCGCAGTTCGCTGGAGGAACTGGGGCTCAATGTTTCGACCGGGCGCGTGGTGGATTTCCGGGTTCGCGATCTCCTGAGAAAGGAACCCGTGGCCGGTTCCGTGCCGCTTCTCTATCCCGCGCATCTGCGCGAGGGAGGAATCGCATGGCCGATCCCCGGCTTCAAGAAGTCCAACGCCATTGTCGATTCCGTGGAGTCCAGGCCGCTTCTTGTCCCGTCCGGGACGTACCTGTTGACGAAGCGCTTCTCGGCGAAGGAGCAGCCTCGGCGCGTCGTCGCCTCGCTTCTGACGAGGGAGAGCGTGCCTGGCGAATGGACCGGCATCGAGAATCACCTCAATTACTTCCACTCCGGAGGGCAGCCGCTCGAGGAGGATTTGGCGAAGGGGCTGTTTCTGTTCCTGAATTCAACCCTGCTCGATAGATATTTCCGGCAGTTCAACGGAAGCACGCAGGTCAACGCGACGGATTTGCGCAACATCCGTTATCCGGACCGGGAGGCGCTTTGCCGGGCGGGACGCCGGGTTGGGCGGGCACAGGGACTTTCGCAAGACATGATCGACCAAATCGCGGCAGAGGAGTTTTTCATGTCGGCAGGCGGGAAACACTTGGAGCACATCGCGGGGGCGGAGAAGATCAAGGAAGCCATACAGGCGCTCAAGGAGTTGGGCCTTCCCCGGGAACAATTGAACGAGAGGTCGGCCCTTGCCCTTCTCGCGCTCCTTGACCTGAAGCCAACGGATTCGTGGGCCAATGCAAACGCGCCGCTTCGCGGGATTACCCAGATGATGACATTCTTCGAGGAGCATTACGGAAAGCGCTACGCGCCGAACACGCGGGAAACCGTTCGGCGATTCACCATGCACCAGTTCATTCAGGCGGGCATTGCCGTCGAGAATCCAGACCAGCCGGGCAGGCCGACGAACAGCCCCAACTGGTGCTATCAAATCGAGCCGGAGACGCTTGCCGCGCTGCGCGCTTTCGGCAAGCGAGGCTGGAAGGGGAAGCTGCGCGCGTTGCTCGTTCGGCTCGGCGCGTTGCGCGAGCGCTATGAACGGGAACGGGCAATGCTGCGGATTCCCGTCAAGCTGTCGCGCGCCGAAGGGATCACCCTTTCCCCGGGTGGGCAGAATGTTCTGATCAAGGAAGTCGTGGAGCAGTTCTGTTCGCGTTTTACTCCCGGGGGTCGCGTGGTTTACGTGGGCGACTCCGCCGAGAAGTGGGGTTACTTTGATCGCGAACTACTGGAGTCATTGGGAGTCGAGATAGAGGCACACGGGAAAATGCCCGACGTCGCCGTCCATATGGTGGACAAAAACTGGTTGGTGCTTGTCGAAGCCGTCACCAGTCACGGACCAGTCAACCCGAAGCGGCATATCGAGCTGAAGGAACTGTTCGAGGGCTGCAAAGCGGGGCTTGTATTCGTGTCGGCCTTCCCGGACAGGAAGACCCTGACCCGATACATTGGCGAGATCGCGTGGGAGACCGATGTCTGGTGCGCGGAGACGCCGACACACCTGATTCACTTCAATGGCGAAAGGTTCCTGGGGCCATACAACTGACGAGCGGAAGACCTCGGGTCGGCTGGTGTATCGGGCGTTCCCGGCGGCACGCGCGAGTGCAATCAAGGATGAAGAAGCTGAAGCACATCCTCAAGCTCATCCTCCTCGGCCCACAGCCGAAGGATGAACTCTACGAGGAGTGGAGCAAGGATCCGCTGGCGGAGTGGTTTCGGGAGCAGCGCAAGATCAGGTCGTGGATATCTCACCCAAGTGCCCTGCGACGGGTCGCGAGAATAGCTCTTGGGGCGCTCCTACCGATGTTGGTCATGATCTTTGCCTCAGTCTATCTGCTCGAGGCGTTGATTCTGCCATGTGCTCTCGTTATGTTCCTCCTCGTGATCGCCCTCGTTGGCTGGCAATGGAAGGACAAGACTCGCGGCACCCGTCCGTTGGGAGCGACTGTTGACCTATTCTGGCCTACTGCCCGGGTGGTGGTATTGACCGATATGTGGATGGCCGGAATCAGGGGCCGGGACTTCCTGAAATTGGTAACCGTTGAGGGCAAGGACAGGGCAGCTCCATACAACCTCTGTGCAGCGTTTGCCATGGCATTGATGGCCCTGTTGCCCCTCGTTCTTGGAGAATCACTCCTGAACAAATGGTTTTTTTGGGCTCTCACACTCTGGGTGATCATGAATGTTGCCAGATTCACCACCATCACGTCCCGAAACCCGTTTACCATGGCAGGAAGCGCCGCTGGGCCATCCCAGTGGATTCCGGCATTCGCTACAGTCCAGAACTATGACTTCACCAAGGAGGAAGTTCCGGGAAGAATCGTGCCGATGGAGCCGGTGATCAAGGTTGGAGTGTTCTTGGCAGTTTCGGTTTGTCTGGTATTCACAGGACACTTTCCGCCGTGGTGGCTTATTGTAGCGATCCTGCTCCCCCCTGCATCGCTCGCTGTTTATATCCACTGGTACGGTCGAA
Organism: uncultured Candidatus Sumerlaeota bacterium; assembly: GCA_964440195.1. Lineage (GTDB taxonomy): Bacteria > Sumerlaeota > Sumerlaeia > SLMS01 > JAHLLQ01 > CAYTRP01. Next base: position 1,931 of record CAYTRP010000054.1, on the reverse strand, counting down.
CAATGCCGCCCTATGACCGCCAGATGCTCGAGCAAGCCTTCCTCTTTGCCGACCGCGAATTCGACCACTGGGTGCGCAAGGAGTTGATCGGCGATGAGGATGCGCGCCGCGAGTGATGCAACGACGTTTCGGTTCCCGGTATCAGTCCTTCAAAACCACCGGCTGCACCCACGCCATTTCCTTTTCGCCTTCCTGAAACGGGTTCATCTTGTTCCTGGAGGAGGTGACCTTCGCGCGGACGTAGAGTTCGTCGCCGGTGAAGGTGTAAGCGGCGGCTGGACCTTCGGTGGTTTGCAGCACCTGGCCGATGTCTTCGCTATACAGGTGCGTGGCGCGAACGACCTGGCCTTCGGCGTCGAGGATCGGCCGACTCGATGGATCGTATCCGCGGCGCGTCCCGACGAATTCAATCGTGTAGGTCACACCCTCCTCCGGCTCCACCTCGAGCGCGAGGTGCGTGTCGTCGCTTTCGATGCGCTTGAGGGTCACGCCGGTGGAGGAGTAGAAGTCGCCCCCCTCAAGGGCCATGATGAGGTGCGCGGGCGTCAGGAACCGTGAGCGCACCATCACCCAGCCTCGACCGGGCTCGGCGATGTCCTGCGCGCTGCCGGCATAGTGATGCGCGTCGTCCACGGCCAGGCCGTACACGACGTCGAGCCCGAGTTCGCCCAGCCGCTTCGTCAGGATGATGTCCCAGACGCGTTCGAGGTGCTGCATGTTCGCCGCCGGGTCGCCGTAGTTCTTCACGCCGCGATGGCCGTTGTACACCTCGAAGAAGCGCAGCTTCTCGACGGGCAGGATCTCCTCGGCGGTGATGTGACTTGCCCAGTTGGGGTGCGCCAGGTGGGGCAACATGGGTTGGCCGGTGCGCTCGCGTTGTTCATACACGGCATTGACGCTGTGCACAATGCGTCCGTGCGGCGAGTCGTCGCCAAACAGGGACTGCTGCCCCATCGGCTTGATCATCTCCGCGAGGTTCGTCGCGATCACATGCACGGACAAGGCGTCGGTGATCTCCTCCCCTTCGATCATGAGGAAGCGACCCGGCTCCTCGAACAGCGTGCGCGTCTCGCCCAGTGTCTTCAACCGGACCTCCGTGTTCCCCTCCTCCGTCGTGCGTTTCTCCACCCACTCATCGCCGAAGCGCTCGCGGTACAATGCGAGGACGTTGTAGCCCTCCGTCTTCTCGGCATTTTGGATCCGTCGATTCTGGACCGAGTCGACCCATCGTTCGCCGCGCGACAGAACGTTGTGGTCGGACAGGACCAGGAAGTTGTAGCGATTTGAATGATACCAATCCGTGACCACCTCGGGGAACTGGTCGCCGTCGGACCACAGCGTGTGGGTGTGCAGGTTCCCCTTCCACCAGCGGGGGCCATCCGACGCCGAAGCGCCTGGAGCCTCGGGTTCGGCGACGCAGAGGATTGGGAGGGCAAAGAGCAGGGCGACAAAGCAGGTTGGACGCATGGATGGTGGCCCATTCCGATAGGGGATGCAAAGCATGGGGGCGGTTCAATGGTTTCCCGAGTGGCGGAGGGGGCAAGGTTCCTCTTGCCCGGCCGACCGCCAGTTCGCCTAAATTTCGCCCATGCATGCTTCCGTCCGTTCCTTTACCATTCTGGGAATCGACGCCCTGCGCGTGGACGTCGAGGCGGACTGCGTGGAAGCCAGCAGCGCCGAAACCGCTGGCTGGTCCATCGTGGGATTGGGCGATGCGGCGGTGCGGGAGAGCCGCGACCGGGTGAAGGCCGCGCTCAAGAACTCGGGCTTTGCCATGGGCCAGCGACGCGTGACCGTGAACCTCGCCCCGGCGGACATTCGCAAGGAAGGCTCGCATCTGGACCTGCCCATCGCGCTGGCGGCGTTGGCGGGGACGGGTCGGCTCGATCCGCGCGGGCGATTGGCGCGCGTGGCCGTTATCGGTGAATTGG
>CAYTRP010000053.1:0-13036 GCA_964440195.1 uncultured Candidatus Sumerlaeota bacterium | reverse complement strand
GGAACACCAGGGGATCGTCATCGAGAAGATCGCCAAACGAAAGGGCGAGATGACCGGGATGAACAACAGCGGCACGGGGATGATGCGCCTGGAGTTCGACATCCCGACGCGCGGCCTGATTGGCTATCGCAACGAATTCCTGACGGACACTCGCGGCCTGGGCATCATGGCCTCGCGCTTCGTGGGTTACACGCCCTGGCGCGGGGAAGTGGTCTCGCGCAGTCGCGGGTCGTTGATCAGCATGGACACGGGAGAGGCGACGGGGTATTCGCTCGAGAATCTCCAGAACCGCGCGCAGCTTTTCGCCGCGCCGATGGAACGCGTCTATAACGGTCAGATTGTCGGGGAGAACAGCCGGGCGGAAGACATGCCCTGCAATCCGTGCAAGCGCAAGCAGCTCACCAACCACCGGTCGGCGAACAAGGAACTGGACACGGGACTCAAGGTTCCGCGCCGGATGACGCTCGACCAGGCGCTGGAGTGGATCGCCGAGGACGAGTTGGTGGAAGTCACGCCGAAGAACATCCGCCTGCGCAAAGCCATCCTCGACGCCGAGGAACGCAAGAAGGCCGAGAAGAAGCGGGCGACACTCAACAAAGGATAAAGGCTATGGCATTTTTCTATATTGTGTGTCCGTTCTTTTCGAGGGGCAACGCCCCGCCCTGTCGAACGAAACACCATGCACGAAACTGATTGGGCGAGCCATCAGCCTTGTCTTATCACTCTTTCCAATCGATCGGAATGAAGATGAGGGGCATCGGCAAACACGACGCTCCCGGCGGCGAAAAGGTCAGGTGGATCGTGCCGCGTTCGCCCGCGGGAGCGGGGGGGAAGACGCCGATGACGGAGACCTCCGGCGGCTTGCGCATGACGAGTTGGTTGCTGGGAAGCACGACCACTTCCCGAGGCTGATCGCCGTGGCCCAATAGTACCGACGCCGCCAGGCCGCCGCACCATTGCGAGGCCTCGAAGCGCGAGTTCCATGTGACGAGGGCAAGGCCGCGTCCATCGGGTGATGCATATTCCGCATGGATGTCATAGAGCACGCCATAGTTGCCCTTGAGCTCGACGATGTTCCCGCTCTGGCCATCAATGCCGCGAACCCACAGATCATGGACGTTGTCGGCGACCACAATCTCGGCAATGCCAGTGGACGTGTCGATGGGTTGATCGGCAAGCGTCCGGACGTGGTAGTTGCTGACGCCAAACTTGCCGCGTCCCGCGTTGCGCTGCTGGTTGATCGGGATGACTTCCTTCATGCGTTCGCTGGCGGCGGCGCTGGATTCGGTGGGCGGGCATTGGACAACGGAGATCTCGGCGGGTTGATCGACGAGGAACTCGTAGAAGCCGTGGACGAGGTCGTTGTACTTGGCGATGCGTTCCTCCATCTCCGGGTCGAGCGGTGCCGATGCGCCCGGAGCGACGGTGAAGGAGAACTGCTCGCTGGTGTCGGCGAAGAACTCGGCGAGTCCATTCTTGCCAAGGAAGTGATAGTTGCCCGATGGGACCTGCGACGAATAGCGCATCATGCGGACGTTGAGCGTCTCGTCGCCGAGGTTGCGCATCAACGCGGTGGTGCGCAACCTCGGCGACGAGACGCTCAACGTCCGCATGATGCGCTATTCGTCGCCGAGGTTGCGCACCACCGCGTTGATGCGGCGTTCCATTTCCGCCGGTTCCTTGACGCCGTTGACATTGTAGACATAGAGGCGCACGCGGCCGGGCTCGACGACTTCGCGCATCGCGACGCCTTCGGGGATACGGATGTACTCGGGCTCGTCGCTGAAGAGAAACTGAGGACCCGGGGCGATGACCTTCTCGTATGGAATGGACGGGAGATCGCGCAGCGGAAAGACGGGGAGTTCCACTGCCTGTCCGGGGGCGGCTTTGCGCAGGACTCGACTGAGAGCCGCCTGCTCCTCCTCGGTGAGATCCGCCGCGGCGGCACCTGCCATGATTGCGAGCACCAATGGGAGGGCCAGCGAGATGAGAGTCCTGCGAACCGGTTTCATGGGATGATCCTCGTCGGGTCTTTTCAGGCAATTTCGAAGGTCTGGCCGCGTTCGGGAATCTCCACGTCGAGCCCCATGGATTCGCGCAGATAAGTGGCGAGGGCTTCCTGGCTCTCGGGTTCGCCATGGACCAGGAAGACCTTGCGCAGGCGTCCGCCGCGCTCGCGAACGCGAAAGACGAAGTCCTTGAGCCCGTCCGCATCCGCGTGGCCGGAGAATCCCTCGAGGACCTCGACCTGACAGCGGACTTCGTGCTCTTCGCCAAAGATGCGCACGATGGGGCTCTTTTCCGCAAGCCGCCGTCCGAGCGTTTGCTCGGCCATGTATCCGGTGATGAGGACCAGGTTGTTCTTGTTGCCGACGGAATTGCGCAGGTGATGCAGGATGCGCCCGGCTTCGCACATTCCGGAGGCGGAGATGACGATGAAGGGGCCGGGCATGTCGTTGAGTCCCTTGCTCTCCTCGGCGTCCTTGATGTAGGTGAGCAGGCTGAACCCGAAGGGATTGGGGTCGGTCCTCAGGAGGTCGCGGACCTCCCGGTTGTAGCAGTCCGGGTGGGAGCGGAAGACCTCGGTGACGTTTGTGGAGAGGGGGCTGTCCACATAGCAGGGAATGCGTGGCAATTCGCCGGCGTTGAAGAGTTCATTCAGCGCGAAGACGATCTCCTGCGTGCGTCCGACACTGAATGCCGGGATGATGATCTTGCCCTTGCGCTTCACCGTCTTGAGGATGAGGTCGAGCAGGCGGCTGCGCAGGTCGGCGGGAGGCTCATGGAGGCGATTGCCGTAGGTGGACTCGAGGATGAGGACATCCGTGTCGCCGGGGATCTCGCGCTCGCGCAGGATCGGATGATCGCCGCGCCCGATGTCGCCGCTATACACAAGACGCAGGGTGTCATCGCCATTCCGGACGTCGAGCTGCGTGATCGCGGAACCGAGGATGTGCCCGGCTTCCAGGAACTTCATCGTCACGCCGTTGAAGAGGGCGGATTCGCGGTAATAGCCGGTCGTGACGAGATGGGGAAAGACGTTCTCGGCGTCGGCGATGGTGTAAAGGGGTTCGATGCGCGGCTCGCCCTTGCGCGCGCGTATCTTGTTGACGAAGCGGACGTCCTTTTCCTGGATGAAGGCGGAGTCCTGGAGCATGATCCGGATGAGGTCGCCCGTGGCGGCGGTGCAATGGATGGGGGCTTCGCACCCGTCGCGCACGAAGGAGGGAAGATTGCCCGAATGATCGATGTGGGCGTGCGAGAGGATGACCGCGTTGACGAGCGAAGGATCGCACGGCCACTGCGTGTTCATTTCGCGCGAGATGGCGCGACGGCCCTGGAACATCCCGCAATCAAGGGCGATGCGCTTGCCGTGGGCCTCGATGAGATGAAGGGAGCCCGTGACGGTGCGTGCCGCGCCCCAGAAGGTCAGCTTCATGGTCGTGTCCTCTGAAGCCAAGGATGCGCGGGGCCGCCACCGGGGCAAGTGCGAGTGTCAATTGCCGGCGTGGACGGCGGGCAGTCGTGAGCCCGCAACGGCGAGGAGTTGCTCGGTCTGCCAGGCGGCGCGGAGGAGTTTCTCCTCCTGGAAGGCGCCCGAGAAGAGTTGCATCCCGATGGGAAGGCCGGACCGGGTGAATCCCACGGGGAGGGAAAGGCCGCAGTACCCGGCCAGGTTGAGTGAGAGCGTGAAGATGTCGGCGAGGTACATTTGAACCGGGTCGGCGGTCTTCTCGCCGCGCTTGAAGGGGGGGACGGGAGACGTCGGGGCGGCGATGACGTCCACCTTCTGGAGGGCGTCGTTGTATTCGCGCTGGATCAGCGTGCGCGCGCGCAGGGCGCGAAGGTAATAGGCGTCATAGGTTTCGGCCGAGAGGACGAACGTCCCCAGGAGGATGCGGCGCTTGACCTCGTCGCCAAAGCCCTGCGCGCGGGTCCCCGAGAACATCCCGACGATATTGTCCGCCCCTTCCGCGCGGAACCCGTAATGGGCGCCATCATACCGGGCGAGGTTGGAACTCGCCTCGGCGGTGGCCACGACGTAGTAGGTGGCGATGGCGAATTCCTCGGCGACGGGCATTCGCACATCGATGATCTCGGCCCCGGCCTTGGCCAGCCGGTCGAGGGCATCGGCGCAGGCGGCCTTGATCTCGGGGTCCATGCCTTCGGCTTCGAAGAACTCAACGGGACGCCCCACGCGCAATCCGCGAAGACTCCCACCCTCGAGGGCGGACACGTAGTCGGCAACAGGCGCCGTGTTGCTGGTGCTGTCGCGTGGATCGTGGCCGGCGATCAGGGCAAGGGACTCGGCGCAGTCGCGAACGTCTGCGCCGAAGGGGCCGATCTGGTCCAGGGAAGACGCGAAAGCCACGAGTCCATACCGGGAAACGCGGCCGTAGGTCGGCTTGAGGCCCACGATGCCGCAGAAGCCTGCCGGCTGGCGAATGGACCCGCCCGTGTCGCTGCCGAGGGCGAGTGGAACAAGCCCGGCGGCCACCGCCACGGCGGACCCGCCCGATGACCCGCCGGGGACGCGCTCCGTGTCCCATGGATTGTTCGAGGGCCCATGGGCGGAAAACTCGGTGGAACTGCCCATGGCGAACTCATCGAGGTTGGTCTTGCCGATGACCACGAGGCCAGCCTCTTCGAGCCTGGTGGTGACGGTGGCGTCGTAGGGTGGACGAAACTCGGCCAGCATGCGGCTGGCGCACGTGGTCTTCTCGCCGCGCGTGCAGATGTTGTCCTTGAGGGCGATGGGGATGCCATCGAAGCGGGAGCGCGCGTTCCCAGCCTGTCTGCGGGCGTCCGACGCGTCCGCCGCGGCCAAGGCCTTGTCCTCGAGGACGGTTATGAAGGAACCGAGCTGTGGATCCAGCCGGCGAATGGCGTCGAGGGACGACTCGGTGATGAAACGCGAGGTGAGATCTCCGCGTTCAAGCTGTGCGGCGATCTGCCACGCGGTGGGCCTCGGCATGGAATTCCTCGTCCGCTGGATGGGATTGGTCAGATGATCTGGGGAACGCGAAAGCAGCCGTCCTCGCAATCGGGTGCATTGGCGAGCGCCTCGGCATTGTTGAGACCGGGGGTGCGGATGTCCGGGCGCAGGACATTTTCGAGAGGAATGGCATGGCTCGTGGGGAGAACCCCGTCGAGGTCCAGTTCGGACAGCTTGTTGATGTGGTGCAGAATGCCGCTGAGGTCGCGGGCTGTGCGGGCGACCTGCTCGTCGGTCAGATCGAGCCGGCTGAGCAGGGCGACGTGGCGCACACGGTCTGCGTCGACGGACTCGACGCGTTCCGAACGTTGGCTCACTATTGTGCCTCTTCGCCTTCGCCGGGCGCGGGGGCGACGGGTTCTTCCTCGATACGGTCGGCGATGAGGCGGGCGAAACGGAGCGCCAGCTTCTTTTCGCCCTCTTCCTTGAACTTGACGACCGCCTTGCTGTTCTCGTCGCTGCCGGTGCGCATGACGACCTTGCCAACCCCGAAAATGGGGTGATGGACCTGGGCGTTGGCGACAATGTCGGGAAACGAAACGGCGACTTCCTTGGTGGTTACCATTTGGTGCAAGCTCCTGTTGGGCGCAACGTGGCCGGGGTGGGTGATCAGTTGGTTTGTGGGATGAAACGTTCCTTGATTCGCTCCACCAACATGGAGGTGGAGATTCCCGGCAGGAGGGGAAGGGAAAGGACGCGCCCCCCCCGAGCAAGGACAAATTCGTGCCCGGCAATGTCCTGCACGGCGTAGTCGCCGCCCTTGACGAGGACGTCCGGGGCGACGGCCTCGACCAACCGCGCCGGGGTCGCCTCCGGGAAAGCGACGACCGCATCGACGCACTCGAGGGCCGCCACGAGGCGAAGCCGCTGCCCAAGAGTCAAAATGGGACGTCCGGGGCCCTTGAGCAGGCGGACGGATTCATCGTCGTTGAGGGCCACGATGAGGACATCGCCCTCGGCGCGAGCCCGGCGCAGGGAATCGAGATGGCCGGGGTGGAGGAGATCGAAGACGCCGTTGGTGAACACGACCTTCTTCGACAGGTGATGCTGCTGTTGGGCCCAAAGAACCGCTTCTTCGCGGTTCTTGAGAATCTTGTGCTCGGTCATGGGTTACCCGTGGGAGGAAGTGCCTTGGGTGGGGCGGCATCAAGGGCCTTGGGGACAGGGGGAGGAACAGGAGGCGCCTTGGGGGCTTCCTCGATCGCGCGTTCCCTGTCCTTGCCGGAGGAGGAGGGCTTCGCCCCCTCTACCTGACGGCGGCGCTTGTCGCGTTCGGCGGCCCGTGGGGACACCCCCTGGACATCGTACACGATGATCCTGATTTGCGATGATTCGGCAACGCCGAGGAGATGTTGCAGCACCCGAAGAGTCTCGCGGCGGACATCCGCATCAATCCTTGGGACGGGGACCTTGTCCGAGGCGGCGATATTGACGAGGACGGCGGGTCCCTTCTTGCCTTGCCGGGCCTTGGCGTTCACCCGAAGGACCTCCGGCACGTTCGCCTTCACGTCGCGGCAAACGATTCGTTCGATGGCGCCGGGGGCGAGCCGGATGACGTCCCCCGACGGCGTGATGCTGCGGATGGAATAGTCGCGCCCCAGAAGCAGCCAGGTGGCCGCGGTCAGCATCGGGAGGAAGAGGAGCGTCGCCGTGACGATCCACTGCTCGGTGACGCCGAGAAGGGAGCGCCAGTTGGGCCACTGCGCCTGCTCGCCCAAGATCAACGGCGTGAGACCGGATGTGCTGAACAGCCAGTCGCACCCGACGAGGAACAGCAGTGCGAGGCTGAGAACCGTCAGGATCCTGGGGGCGAGTCGTTTCACTTGGCTTCCTCGCTAACCGCGGCGGGCCGCTCGCGTTCCTTCTCCTTGTCCTTCTCCTTGTCCTTCTCCTTGTCGCGCTCCACGTGGATGCCGACGATTCGCACGTCGACCTTGCGCACGACGACGTGGGTCATCTTCTCGACCGTTTGCTTGATGTGCTTCTGGAGGCGAACGGCGAGGTCGTACATGTCCTTGCCGTAGGCCATGCGCACGGAGATGTGGACGGTGACGCTGCCGGTCTCCTCGTCGCGCTCGACGAGGATGCCCTTGACGGATTCCTTGTCCTTGCGGCTGATCAGGTCCGAGAGGGCAAAGCGGCTTTCGAGGGTGACACCCTCGACTTCCCCCGTCGCGATCTCCACGATGCGCGCGATGACATCGTCGCCGATCTGGATTTGCCCCGCCTCCCCCCGCCCGTACTCGCGGGCGAGCTCGATGCCGAAATCCTCTTCCTGCTGCGTGCTTTGCTGGGCCATAACGGATGCTCCCGGAGGTCTGTCCTGATCAGCGGCTGGATTCTTCCACTTCGCGCTCCCAGAGCTGCAGGAAATTGGTGCCGAAGTTCCCCCCGATGAACAAGGGCGAATTCATCACGCGCTTGTGAAAGGGGGCGGTTGTCTTGATGCCCTCGATGACGAACTCGTCGAGGGCGCGCTTCATGCGGGCGATGGCCATGTCTCGCGTCTTGTCGTGGACGATCAGCTTGGCGACCATGGAATCGTAGAAGGGCGGGATCGAGTAACCGGCGTAGCACGCGCTGTCGATCCGGACGCCCGGGCCACCGGGCGGCACATAGTCCTCCAGCCTGCCGGGGCATGGCATGAAGTTGCGGTCGGGGTCCTCGGCGTTGATGCGGCACTCGATGGAATGGCCCGAGAGGCGCACGTCCTCCTGCCCGAAGCTGATGGGAAGGCCCGCGGCCACGCTGATCATCTCGCGGATGAGATCGACTCCCGTGACGTATTCCGTGACGGGGTGCTCGACCTGGATGCGGGTGTTCATTTCCATGAAGTAGAAGTTCCTGCGGTCCTCGTCCAGGAGGAACTCGATCGTGCCCGCCCCGCAGTAGTCCACGGCCCGGGCACAGGCCACGGCCGCTTCCCCCATCTTGCGCCGCATGCCTTCGTCGATGACGGGGCAGGGGGCTTCCTCGATGAGTTTTTGATGGCGGCGCTGGACCGAGCAGTCGCGTTCGCCCAAGTGGACCACGTTTCCGTGGCTGTCCGCGAGAATCTGGACCTCGACGTGCTTTGGCTGGAGAAGGCAACGCTCGATGTAGACGTCCGCGTTGCCAAAGGCTGCCCGGGCTTCGGCGCGCGCGGTATTGAAGGCCGTGAGGAAGCTCTCCTCGTCCAAAGCCAGGCGCATGCCGCGGCCGCCGCCACCGGCGGCCGCCTTGATCATGATGGGGAAGCCGATCTTGTGCGCGAGTTCAAGTGCCTCGGCTGGATCGTCCACCGTGCCATCGCTTCCCGGAACCGTCGGGCAGCCGGCCTGGCGGGCGGTGCTCTTGGCGGTATTCTTGTCCCCCATGAGCCTGATGGCCATGGGCGAGGGGCCAATGAAGGTGATGTTGCATTCCTCGCAGGTTTCGGCGAAGTCCGCGTTCTCGGCGAGGAATCCATACCCGGGATGGATGGCGTCGGCGTCGGTGACTTCCGCGGCGCTGATGATGCGCGCGACGTTGAGGTAGCTTTCGGAGCCCTGCGCCGGGCCGATGCAAAGGGCCTCGTCGGCATAGTGGACGTGCAGGCTGTCGCGGTCGGCCTCGCTGTAAACGGCGACCGTCTTGATGCCCATTTCCCGGCAGGCCCGGATGATCCTCAGGGCAATCTCGCCCCGGTTTGCGATCAATATCTTGCGGAACATGTATTCTCCAGGCGTCCCGGATGCGTTGCCCGGGACGCGGCGGCGGCTCTCAGGCCGGATCGATGACGAAGATGGGCTGTCCGTACTCGACGGGCATGCCGTTTTCCACGAGGACCTCGCGCACGGTGCCCGACATCTCCGCCTTGATCTCGTTCATCAGCTTCATGGCTTCGATGATGCACATCACGGTGTTGTCCTGCACCCTGTCTCCCACCTGCACAAAGGGGGGGGAACCGGGGGCGGAGGAGCGGTACAAGGTACCCACCATGGGCGCGGTGATCTTCTTCCACTTGGGGTTGTCCACGGGTGCCGGGGGGGGCAGGGGGGGGGCGGCGGGCGCTGCCGGTCCCGGAGAGTGCTCGTGGGTGGGGGGCGGGGCAGCGTGGGAAACGACCGCCGGGACGGCCGCCCTCTTGCCCACGATGCGCAGGCGCTCCTCCGCCACCTGAAATTCCAGTTCTTCAAGTCCCAGCCGACTGACCAATTCGGCGAGATCGCTGATTTCCTCGTACGTGATTCCGCGCTGGGCGGGCTTGTCCGTCAGAACAGACTTGGCCATGGGGTTTCCTTGTTGTCGGCCGCCTGCGAGGGCGACTTCTGGTTCGGCAACAACGACTTGTGAACGTCTTTTCCTAGGCCCGAAGAGGTCAACGGTTTTGTCCGGCGGGCCCCAATGCCTTTCAAACCTTTTACCTTGACACCCCCCACCCCCCCGGGTGTCCCTTCGCCGCCCCGACAGGAAGCCATTTCCTTCGGCAAGTCCCCTGATTCGAGTCACCGATGGCCGATCAAGCAAACCCCGGCAGGGTCTCCCCGGATGCCCCCAGCGATGGGCAGGAAGCCGCCTTGGATCGCGTGGTGCGCATCGGGATGCTGATGGACCTTTACGGGGGGCTGTTGACCGAGCGGCAACGCCGCTACGTCCAGATGCACTTCAGCGAGGATCTCTCCTTTGGCGAGATCGCCCGCAATCACAGCGTGAGCCGCCAGGCGATTCACGACGCGGTCAAGCACGCCGAGAGGGCCTTGGAGGGCTACGAGGCGAAACTGGGGTTGTTGTCCCGAGGGGTGACCCGCACGGGAGGGGGAGAGGGATTGCGGATGGCGGGCGACGGCGGGGCGTCGACGGCGGCGGGGGCGGGGGCGGTTTCCCGCGAGGCACGGTCGGCGGTGGGGCGCCTGCGGGCGCTGGCCGACAAGTTGAGGCTGAGCGGTGGGATCATTTACAACGCCGAGGGATACCTTCACGAGGTGAATGCGATCGCGCAGGACCTCGAGGATTCCTTGAAGGATTGATGCGCCTTTTCCATGTTTGAATCCCTGACAGAAAAGTTCGAGGGGCTCTTCCGCCGGCTACGGGGCCAGAAGACGCTGTCCGACGACAACATGAAGGAGGCCCTGCGCGAGGTGCGCATGGCGCTTCTCGAGGCGGACGTCAATTACGTCGTCGTGAAGGAGTTTGTGGCGCGCATCCGCGAGGAGGCGCTTGGCCAGGAAGTGATCAAGGGGGTCAACCCCGCCCAGATGCTCATCTCCATCGTCCACAAGGAACTTGTGGCGATGATGACCGGCGGGGCCGATCCACTGGACTCGCCGGGCTTTGAGCTGAAGGGCGGCCACCGCAACCTGATCCTGATGCTGGGCCTGCAGGGTGCCGGCAAGACGACCTTTTGCGGCAAGCTCGCCCTTTATCTTCGCGACAAGAAGGGGCGCAAGCCGCTGCTCGTGGCGTGCGACGTCTATCGCCCGGCGGCCGTGGAGCAGCTCAAGCAGGTCGGCGCAAGCCTCGGGATTCCCGTCTTTGAGATGGGGACGGATAGCGCCCCGGTCGCGATCGTCTCCGGGGCGAAACAAAAGGCCGACGAGTTGGGATGCGATGTCCTGATCGTGGACACGGCGGGACGCCTCCACATCGACGAAGTCCGCATGGAGGAACTGGAGGCGATTCGCGACGCGCACCAGCCGGACTACACGTTCCTCGTCGCGGACGCGATGACGGGACAGGACGCCGTGAATTCCGCGCGGGCGTTCCATGAGCGGGTGGGAATTGATGGGGTCTGCTTGACGAAGCTGGATGGCGATGCGCGCGGGGGCGCGGCGCTTTCGATCCGGGCGGTGACGGGAAGACCCGTGGTCTTTGCCGGTGTGGGGGAGAAGTCCACCGATCTGGAGCCCTTCTATCCCGATCGTGTGGCGCAGCGGATCCTTGGGATGGGCGACGTTGTCTCCCTCGTGGAGAAGGCACAGGCGGCGATCGACGAGCAGGAAGCCGAGGAACTCACCAACAAGATTGGCAAGGGGGAGTTTAACTACAACGATTTCATCAAGCAGATGAAGGCCATCAAGCGGATGGGCTCGTTGAAGGGTCTTCTGGGAATGCTGCCCGGTGTTGGTAGCCTGATGAAGGAGATGGACAACGACGTCCTGACGCGGGAACTCAAGCGCGTCGAGGCGATGATTCTGTCCATGACGGAGGAGGAGCGGGCGAATCCCGGGATGGTGAAGAAGGAAGGCCGCCGTCGGGACCGCATCGCCAAGGGCTCTGGGCACACGCTCAAGCAGGTGAACGAGTTGGTGAAGCAATTCGAGCAAATGCGCGGCATGATGCAGGCCATGACCGGTGGCGGCATGATGGAGCGCGCGCGCGCCGCGATGGGAGCCGGAGGGGCGGGCGCAATGCCCGATCCGTCGGCCATCCTGGCCGGCGGTGGCATGCCGGGCATGGGGCGCCCGGGAAGCGGCAAGCCGATGCCTGCCCTGCCCCCGGGGATGCTGCCCAAGCGCCTCCAGAAGCAATATGCCGCGATGGAAAAGCAACAGCGGGCGGCGAGTGGCTCCAATTTCACGGCTCCCCGCAAGAAGCGCAAGAAACGGAAATAATGACCTGTCGCCAGGTCCTTGAATTACAAACCTCCCCCATGGAAAGGGAACCCCGATGGTCAAGATTCGCCTGACGCGCGTGGGCCGCAAGAAGGCCCCCTACTACCGCATCGTGGTGGTTGATTCCCGCCGCAAGCGCGACGGTGCCAGCATCGAGTTGCTGGGCCGTTACCAGCCCCTGAACAAGAACGCGCAGGAGCAACTGACCTGCAACGGCGTGCGCGCGCTGTATTGGCTGCACAATGGCGCGCAGCCAACGGAAACAGTCCGCGCGTTGCTGCGCAAGGCTGGCATCCTGCGCCAGTTCCATGAGCAGAAGGTGGAAAACCAGAAGGCTCGCAAGGAGGCCGGTGCCACGGCTTGATCGTGCGCCCGCTCTTGGCGTGGTCATATCGGGCCATGCCGCCCGGAGCTTTCTTCGCCGTGAGTTTTTCCTTGCCGTGGTGAGAGTCCGCTGACGCTTATCCCGCATTCCCGCTTGGGAGTTCATCGACTCGTTTCCTCTGCCCGATCCCGTAGCCCCGTTCCTATTGTCAGGGCCTGCATCCCGTTCCAGGAGACCCCGTTCATGTACCAGGAGCCAGAGTTGAAGGATTTGATCGAGTACATTGCCAAGGCGTTGGTGGATGAACCCAACAACGTGACGGTCAGCGCGGTTGAAAGCGAGACGAGCGTCATCGTGGAGCTGCGGGTGAGCCCCGAGGATGTTGGCAAGGTCATCGGCAAGGCGGGCCAGACCGCCAAGGCCTTGCGCAAGATCCTGAGTGCCGCCGCCACCAAACACCGCAAGAAGTCCCTCCTCCAGATCATCGAATGACGAAATCGGCCGCGATGCGGGCGGATGGTTCACCCGGCGATTGGGTGGTTGTGGCGGTCATCATGAGACCCCACGGCCTTCGGGGGACCATGCGCTGGCGGCCGATGACGCGCTCTGCCGCTGACCTGGTGGAGGCGCCGGTCAAGGTCTTCTCCGTTCGCAACGGCGAAGGGGACATTGTCGCGAAGCTGACGGCCAAGGAACTATGGGAGCACCAGGGGTTGGTCATGGGGACGTTCGAGGAAATTGCCGACCGGACGGCCGCGGAGCAATTGACCAACATGGAAGTTGTCATCCGCGAGGACGAGCTGTGGCCGCTGGGGGATGAGGAATACTACATCAACGACCTTGAGGGCCTCGACGTGGTGGATGCGGCCTCGGGCGAGGTGATCGGCAAGGTCCGCACGGCGCGGGAAGGCTCGGCGCACGACTACCTGCTCCTGCGGCTGAATGTGTTGCCGGACAAGGACACGATGCTTCCGCTCGTGCCTCAGTTTGTCCCACGGGTGCTCATCGCGCAAGGCCGCGTCGAAGTCAGCATTCCACGGGGATTGGTGGATTAGCCGATCATGGTTGCCTTGTTCTGGTCACTCAGGCCGCGCCAGTGGACGAAGAACCTGCTCGTTCTCGCGGGTCTTCTGTTTTCGCGCC
>CAYTRP010000052.1:3614-13050 GCA_964440195.1 uncultured Candidatus Sumerlaeota bacterium | reverse complement strand
GATTTCACCACGGAGGCGCGGAGGGCACGGAGAATCACCGGACATGCGGGGTTGAACGCGGAGGGCATTGACGGACAAACGCTTTTCTCAGTGTCCTCCGCGCCTCCGTGGTGAACACCATTTACCGAGTCGGCAATTGCAAGTGACAAGAGGACTACGGTAAACTGAAGAATGCTCTAATGGTGCCCGACGCGGCGGCGGGCCTCGGCGCGGTGCTCGATGGGCGTCATGCCGGAGTACTCCCGGAAGACCTGGGAGAAGTAGCTCGGGTCGGTGAAGCCGACGGAGCGGGCGATGTCGCCGGCGCTTTGCTCGGAGGTCACGAGGAGGCGCTGGGCCTTGCGGATGCGCTCGCGGTTCACAAAGCGGCGGAATGTCTCGCCGGTGACCTCCTTGAACAGCGAGGAGAAGTAGGAGGGATTGAGGTTGCAGCGCGCGGCGATCTCCTCGCGCGAGAGTTCGGCGTCGAGGTTGTCGCGCAGGTAGTCGATGATGCCCTGCAGGCGATTGGCGTCCGCCTGGCGAAGAATTTGGGTCTCGAGTTGGGCGGCGATGAATTCCAGTGCCTCCGCGGGCGAGCGAAGGCGGCGCAGCACCAGGTTGATTTCCTCGCGCAGGAGCGTTGTCACGCGATGATAGAAGGGGACGTCCTGGCGCGAGCGCCCCGTGGCAAGGATGTGGGGGAGGTCGGCGTACCAAGGGCGCCCGTCGAGGACGACGGGATCGTGGTAGGCGGCCTGGTAGGGTGAGCATGCCCACCCGGCAAGGGCCATCTGGCGCACGCCTTCCTCGTCGTGGAACTGGGCATGATAGGCGAGCAGCGGTTCGGGATCGATGACCTGGCTCGGGAGCACATACGCAAAGCCGCCAAGAACCGCCTGCGATGGGATGTTCGCGCGCAGCGTGGGAAGGGGAGCCATGCCGACGGCGTCGAGGCCGGGAACGCGGCTGTTGGCGGGAAATCGGCAAAGGAAGTTCGGCCACTTGCGCATGAAGAGCAGCCTGTCTTCCCAAAAGAGTTCCGCGGTGCCGGCTTCCGTAAGGGACGCGGTCTCGTGGGGGCTGATGCCGAGATCGTGGACGAGGTTGTGCATGAACTCGATGGCGGAGAGTGCCGCTCGTTCGCGGATGCGCGGCTTGAGGTCCGAAGTGACGACATCTCCGCCGTGGTTCCAGAGGAACTCCAGGAAACAGCAGGAAAGCGCCTCGGCGACGGCGCCCTGATATCCAAAGCCCTGGCTCAAGTTGCGGTTCTCGCCCCGGAGGACCGTCTGCGAGATTTCGACGAGTTGATTGAAGGTTGTTGGGGGCGCGAGGTTGTGCTTCTTGAGAAGGTCGCGGCGATAGATGAGAACCCCGGCGTTCATCCAGTGGGGAATCGCCCAGAGCTGCCCGTTGTAGGTGCACGCCTCGATCGCCTTGGGGAGGAAGCGCGCGCGCCACGCATCGTCCACCCAATTGTCGAGGGGTTGAATGAGGCCCTTCTCGACGCATTCGCGCAGCCGGTAAATGTCGATGATGAACAGGTCCTCGACGGGCTCGCCCTTGCGGAAGCGCTCGACGGATTGGTTGTATTCGATGCTGTCGGTGAACGGCGCGGCGGGGAGCTGGTATTGGATGGCGGTCTGCCGGGCGTTGATCTCCTCGTTGCGGCGCCGTGCGTATTGTTCCTGCTCGGCGTCGAGATAGTAGAGTTCCGGCATGACGCGATAGACGCGTCGCTTGCGGGAGGCGTGCGAGCGGGTCGCCCGCGGTGTGGCCCTTCCGGACGGCGCCGCGTCGCGGGCGGTGGAGGAGAAGCAGATACCCTCGCGATCGATCGTGAACTCGGCGGATTCGACGGCCCTGTCGGGCGAGGGCGGTTTGGGGACCAGGAGGCGGTAGAGAGCGGGGCCGCCGATCCCGGCGGGTTCGGTTCGCAACAGGACATCGGCGAGCGACTCCCACGGCTGCGTCGCATGATTCGCCGTGCCGTTGTCGAGGAAGGAGGTCTCCTCGGAGACCAGGAGGGCCTCGCACCCGGCACGCCGCAGCAAGTACACGATGCGAACGCATTCGGAGACGGATGTCAGGTGGGCGAGGATCTCGGTGTGCAGGAGGACGAAGGACCTGTGGCCCGAATGGATGAGTTGCTGGACGAGGGGGACGAGTGCGTTGGCGTCGTCGTCGAGGAGATTCGGAACAACCAACTCAAGGCGATTCGTCCCGAGGGCTTCGGTCCATCGGTTGCCCAAAAGCGGAGGAAGGTAGGGGCGTTCCTCGATGGGCGAGATCCAGCAGCACCGCGCGCGGGCAAGGGCATAGGCGGCCGCCAGACATTGCTTGCCAGTGCCGGGGGATCCTGATAGACCGAGCACAGCCTTGGCGGGTAGGTCGCTGCCCAAAAGGGAATCGAGGTGCGGGAGTCCGGTGGAGGGTGATTGCATCGGTCTATGATCGCCTCGATCCGATAATATTGTTAGGAATTTGCGAGTATGGCATCAGAAAATTGTTGTGGAAGGCAAGCCAAAACCAAGCCCGTTGAACGGACAAGAGTGGGGGAACCGGTTGAGAGTTGGTCCGGGACATCGAGCGTATCCCATACCGGCCGGGTCTGAGTTCCGGGGCATTTTGAATGAGCCTAACAAAACTATTTTCAATATTTTGCACTCCTTCTGCCCCTTCTCTTCCAAGGGACCGCAGGGACAGGCGGGAACGCCAGGCGGGGGGTGGAAAGGCGGTGTCTTCGGGAGTTGACATCCGGGGGCTCCAAACAAATCCTGTATCCATGGGTGGGAAAGGCGACGTTTTCGGTGCCGGATTCTGCTTGTGCTCCACTGCGACATGGTTTTTGTTGGGAACAACGAAAATCACGGAACCATTCCACCCTCGACCTGATTGGCTTTGCCTTAAGACTGGAGACTTGGACATGAGGCGGTTGCAAAAGGGCTTTACCCTGATTGAATTGTTGATCGTGGTGGCGATCATCGCCATTCTGGCGGCGATTGCAGTCCCGAACTTCCTTGAGGCGCAAGTGCGCTCGAAGGTCGCGAGGGTGAACACGGATCTCCGCACGCTTGCGTTGGGCGTCGAGTCCTACGCGGTGGACAACAACAGTTACCCCATGCACATGCTGGTGGAGCAAACCACTGGGAACGAGCAGGACCCTTGGATCTCCGGGCACCCGCAGTATGGCGGCACGCCCCCGGGCCAGGGGCTGAACGAGTTCCAGTTCTCGCACCTTCCTGGTCTTTCCCTTACGACGCCCATCTCCTATATCAGTTCCTACCCGCACGATCCGTTTTTCACGCCGGGCATGCCGGTCTACGGTCCGATCGACGGTGGTCCCGCGACGACGAGCCGGAACCCGATCATGCGCGAGTATCTCTACGGCAACAGCAAGACTGCCCACACGGATCCGGCTACGCTCGCGGCGTTCCAGGCAGCTTATGGCGGCTGGCGCATGTGGTCGGGCGGCCCCGGACAGACTCGCCGCGAAATATATCTGCGGACCGGATCCCCCCAAACTTCCATGACCGCATATGACCCCACCAATGGTGCCGTGAGCCGCGGTGCCATCTGGCGCACGCAGCGCAACCCGGATGGAGGTCGCCCCATCGTTCCGGGTTTTGTCGAGTAATTATAGGAAGATCTGGCAAGTAGTGGCAGAATCGGAACCGCGAACTGGCCTCCCCGCCGATTCGGAACCCGTGACCCACAGCGGACACCGCTTCCCGAGAAAGGAAAGGACAGGAACACCATGCGCCTAAAACACCTTGCAGCATGCATAGCCATTGCCCTGTTTCCCGCAGTCGTCCCCGCGCAGCATGTCACCGTGCATTCCGGCGGCCTTGGCGATTTCACCAACCTGTACGATGCCCGTGACGCGATTCTTGCCAATCCGGCCAGTCCAGACATCATTGAGATCCTGGACGAGGGGCCTTTCATCGGCCCCAACATTACCTTTATCGACACGCCCGTGGACGGGGTGCAGCCCTACAATATCTCCGACCTCACAATCCGCGGCGCCGCAGGGGTGAAACCCATTCTGGCCAGCACCGCCGCCTCCAGAGTGTTCACCTTCAGCTACGTCTTTGGCAATGTCACCCTTGAGAACCTGATCCTCACCGGCGCGGTGCCCAATGAGTCAACGGGAGTGACCATTGGCCCGACGGGCGCCATCCTGTTCGACGTGCCCGGCTCGCCGGGCCTCCCCGCTCACGCGGCCTCGGGCCGGCCCATGAACATCACCATTGATGGTGTGGTCATCACCTCCAGCTACGTGACATACACGGGCGAGGGCGAGAACCGGGTCATCGACCAACTCATTCCCGCGACCACCGACGGGATCACCATCGCGGGGATCAACGCCCCCGCGCCGGAAGGCGAGTTGTGCACCATCCGCCTTGAAGCCATCAATATCTTCTCCACCAGCACGGCTCTGGTGAACCGGTTGCAGGTCAGCAACACGGTCATCTCTCACCTGCCCCGTGCGGCCTATGGATTCCGGACCTTCTTCGACGGGGCCCCGGGGACGGAGATCGTCGTGGGTCCAAACGTGGTGGCGTCCTACATCAGGGGCACGCAGACCGGCGCCAATATCCCTGCCGGCGCCCTGCAAATCGGTGGAAATGACGGCGCGCCGCACATCCTCAAGGTTCGCGGGACACCGGAGCAGCCCATCATCCTGCATGGCAATTCCCGGGGTGTTGAGATCAGCGGCAGCACTCCCGCCGGCAGCATCAAGAGCTTCGAGAACGTCCTCATCTCGGACAGCCTGTACGAGAGCTTTCGGACGGTTCATCCCACCGAGAACTACATCCTCAACAATGTGACCATCGTGAACGGCGGACAGCTGCCGATACTCGGGGCGGAGCCCTTCATTTTCGGCGCGTCGGGCGCGAACGGAAACTGGGGCGGTTCGTTGATTACCACGAACACCATCATCGCGGGGAACGGAAACGAGGACTTGCGCAACCTGATCAGCGTCGGGTCGGAGGCGACGCCGCCGGGCTTCGCGGAGTTCACCGACAGCGCCATTGTCCTCAATGGGACCTTCCGTCTCAGCGATATCTGGGAAACGGGCGGGTTTGACGGAACATTCCCGAGCGACATCACGCTCACGAATGTTATCAACTCCGATCCGCAGTTCATCTCCACCACCTTCTCCGCGGCGACCCTGGCCGATTTCTATCGCGCCGGTTCGGCGGCCTACGACGCGGCCAGTATCGCGGGTGCCTATGGTGAGTCGGAACCTGTTCCGCCGTCCGCCGTGACGGTTCACTCCGACGGCGTGACGGGCGACTACAGCACCATCCAGGCCGCGATCAACGCGGTGCAGGGCAATCCGCTCGGCGTTGGCACGGTGACGATCCTGGATGAGGGGCCCTTTATCCAGACGCTCATTTCAATCCCCGGCGGCAACCTCGACGAGTTCGTCATCCGCGGCGCGCCGGGTGTCCGCCCCATCATCGCCGGTTCCTCCGCGTCCAGCGTCATCGAGACCAACAACTTCTATGGCCGCGTCGTCATGGAGAACCTGCTGCTGACGAGTTCGACGGCAAACGGCCCCGTCCGCGGGATGAACCTCGTCGCGACTGGCCCAAATCAGAACAACGCCGGAACGTCGATGGACTATCTGATCGACGACGTCATCATCACCCCGAGTTGGAGAATGGGGACTTCGTCCGTGATCATTCCCGTCACGACCGATGGCATTAATTTCGTCCCAGACCCGGGCGGCGACAGCATCTTCTGCAACATTCGCCAGGAAGGCATCAATGGTCCTTCAAACAGTACCACCATCGTCAACCGCCAGGAATTCAAGAACCTGGTCATCTCCAGCTACCCCGGACAAGCCTCCCCAATGAGCTATGGAATCCGGAGCTTCTTTGACGGCGGGGAGGGCTCCGAGATGGTCATCGGGCCGAATGTCGTCATCTCCCACCTGACCGGCACCGCCGGTGCCGCGTCCGCCCTGCAAATCGGCGGCAACGACACCGGCTCGCACATTCTCAGGGTCCGGGGAACGGTCGACGAGCCGGTCTTCCTCCACGCGAACACCCGCGGCGTCGCCACCTCGGGGAGCACGCCGGTGTCTTCCATCAAGAGCTTCCACCATGTGTTGGTTTCCGACAGTGTGCAGGAGGGCTTCCTGGCCCTGCATCCGACGGAGAACTACATTTTCGAGAGCGTCACGATCGTCAACAGCGGGCTGGAAGCCTTCAGGTTTCAGCCGTCCGACACCGCGCCCGCGTGGAATGGCTCCATCACGGGCAGCAACCTGATCCTGGCGGGCAACGGCAGCAGCGACGCCCGCAACGTCATCGACACCGAGACCGAAGCGGGCGGCGTGGCGACGCTGGCCGATGGCGCCGTTGTCCTCAATGGCCCCTTTGAGCTCACCGGTGACGGATTCACGGACCTCGCGAACGTCTCGCAGAACAACATCCTCAACGACGATCCGCAGTTCATCTCCACGACCTTCGGCGACGCGGGCTTCTATCGCCCGGGCGCGGCCGCGTATGTGAACGCGGGCGTGCTTGGGCCGTATGGGCTGGCGCCCCTGCCGCCCGCCTACGTCACCGTTCATTCCGACGGCGTGACAGGCGACTACGCCACCATCCAGGCGGCGGTGAACGCGGTGATGGGCAGCGACTCCCGCGAGGTCATCGTCGAGATCCTCGACGAGGGACCGTTCATTCAGGGATTGATCACGGTGGCTCCCAACAGCGTCACAGTCAAGGACTTCACGATTCGCGGCGCCGAAGGGGTGCAACCCATCGTCGCCGGCACCGCCGACACGCACGTCATCCTGTTCAACCACTTCTATGGCGAGATCAACGTGGAGAACCTGATCCTGACGGGCGCCGTTCCGAATTCGACGGGCACCGCCGGCCCGGCGCGGGCCGTGCAGGTGACAGCCAGCGAGGCGGCGCAGAATACCGCGGGCCTGCCCCTGGACATCACCTTCTCGAACATCGTCATCACCTCCAGCGTCCTGACGGGTGGCGGGGACATTATCCCCGTGACCACGGACGGCATCACCGTCGCGGGAGTGAACGGCGTGCCATTGCCCGCCGGGGACTTCTGCACGATCCGCACCGAGGCCACGAACATCGCTTCGACCAGCACGTCCTTCGTGAACCGGCTGGAATTCAGCGATTCCGTGATCTCGGGATTGCCCCGGGCGGGGCACGGCTTCCGCACGTTCTTCGACGGCGCCGAGGGCTCCGAAATCGTCGTGGGTCCGAATGTCGTCATCTCCCATGTGACGGGCGTCATCGCCACTGGCGGTGCCGTGCAGGTTGGTGGCAACGAGGGCGCCAACCATATCCTGAAGGTTAAGGGAACCCCCGAGAAGCCGATCCTGATTCACGGCAACTACAGGGGCGTTGACCTGACCAACACCACGCTCGTTGGCACCACGAAGAGCTTCGAGAATGTCCTCATCTCCAACAGCGTTCTTGAAGGCTTCCGGACGGGTGACCTGAACGAGAGCTACATCTTCAAGAACGTCACGATCGTCAACAGCGGGACAGGTGCCGGGGCCGATGGCGCCCGGGCCTTCACGCACACGGGCGCGGGATGGACGGGATCCGTCGAGGCGGTGAACACCATCTTCGCGGGCAACGGCTCGACGGGCGTGAACAACGTCGTCAACTTCTTCAGCAACGCGGGAACGCCCGGCACGGCCAATGTCGCGGACGGCGCCGTTGTCCTTAATGGGCCGTTCCGCCTGACCGGCGACGGAATTGTTGCCGCCGATCCCTCCAACGTGACCAACGTCAACAACCTCAACTCCGACCCGCAGTTCATCTCCACGGTGTTCGGCCATGCGGACTTCTACCGCGCGGGTTCGGTCGCGTACAGTGAAGCGGCCGTCTCCGGTGCCTATGGCGCGGCGCTCCCGGGTGGCACGCAGCAGTTTGGCGACATCAACAACGACGGCGTGTTCAATGTCGCGGACGTCACCCTGCTGGCCAACATGATCGCGGAGGACCGGGAGGACGAACTCCCGCTTCCGATCGCCGACATCAACAGTGACGGCGTGATCGACGAGCTGGATGTCGAGGTTCTTGCATTCCTGATCGTGAACGGCCTGCTGTAATCGCGGGGGGCAATTAACTCCCCGCCATCCTCAACCCTCAACCGGAGAGTGGCCGGCCAACAACCGGCCACTCTTTATCTCCTTCCAAACACACTTTTGCAAATCCGAACACCATTGGACCGGATCATCATGAGGGTGGCGTCAACCGTTCTGGCAATCGGCCTTCTTTCGACGGCTGGTTCCACCTTTGCCGCGTCCGTCACGGTGCATTCCGACGGGGTCACGGGCAATCATGCCACCATCGGCGCGGCGCTCGCCGCCGTCCAGGGCGAGTCGGCGGGGCCGAACAACCCGGACGTCATCACGATCCTGAACGCGGGCCCCTTTCGCGAGGGACTCCTCGTCATCCAGGGCGACGCGCACGGCAACGACATCACGATTCGCGCGGCCACGGGTGTGCGTCCTCTTCTGATCAGCACCAGCACCGGCGCCAACGCCATCGAGATTCGCAAGAATGGCCGGGCCGAACTCCGCGACCTGGTCATCATCCCGGCGGCGAACATCAGCCAGACGGCCACGCGCGCGATTCTCTATGAGGCACCGGCAACCGGCTCCACGGGCTATGATTATCACTTTGAGAACATCCTGATTTCCTCCAACAATGGAAACAACCGGCCCGTCGCGGCGCTTGACGGGCTTGGCAGTCCGCTTCCCAACACGGTGAAGCACGTCAGCTTTCGCGGCGACGCGGGCATTCGCGGCAATTCCACCGACACGAACAATGTCTATCGCACGATACTGCGGCATGTCGTGGTCAGCAATCTCCGCTCCGCCGCGCCCTATGGCTTGCGCAGCTTTCAGGACGGCGCGCCGGGGAGCGAGTTGGTCATCGGCGAGGGCTGCGTCTTCTCGCGCATTTCCAGCACCACCACGGATGGCGCGGCGATCAACCTCGGCGGCATGGAGGGCGCCCCCAACATTGGCCGCATCCAGGGGAGCGAGCAGAACCCCGTTCTCATCGTCAACAATGCCGTGAACGGGTTGTATTTTACGGGAGAGAGCGAGGAATCCAACGTCATCGGCAACGCCATCATCGCGGCGAACAAGGCGGATGCGATCTTCCTGATCAATCCGCGAATGAACACCACGATCTTCAACGTCACGATTGCCGGGAACACGCGGCACGCGCTCCGGCTGGCGCGAAACGACGGCACGGCGCTGAATTTCGAGGGGAGCGTTTCCGCGAGCGATTCCATCTTCGCGGGCAACGGAACCACCGTGGTGAGCAACGCGATCCAGGGCGTGCTCGCCCCGTCCGGTTCCCTTGCATTCACGGACACCGCCCTGGTTCATGCGGGGCCGCACCGCTTGAACCAGTTTTATCCCAATGGCCTGAACATCAGCGGT
>CAYTRP010000052.1:0-3604 GCA_964440195.1 uncultured Candidatus Sumerlaeota bacterium | reverse complement strand
CGCCGATCCAAAGTTCGCGACGGTGAACCCGCTGGGTCCCCACTTCGCGACGGTGACGGCGGCGGAATACGCCACGGCGGGTTTTGAAGAGTCGGCCCTGCGCGGTGGCGGCAGCTACAATGGTTCGCCGGGGCTGCAAGGATTCGCCTGGTATCATTACAACTGAGCCCGGACCGGGGGGGCGCGCGGCCCGCTGGATGGTCCGCCGCGTCCGAAGAAGGCATTTTGTTAGAATCGTGCAAGGCACGAACAACCGCCTCACCCAAGGATTCAAGACAATGTTCGCCACCGGCCTGCTTTCGTCCACCGCCGCCACCATGTTTTTTCCCATGTGCATGGTGGTGTTTGGAACCACCGGTTCGCCTCCAACGGCCCAACCCGGGGACACGATCCGCGTCGCGACGTACAACATTCAAACGGGTCGGCTCTACGCGGCGGACGGTAGCCAAATGACCCTCAACATCGGCAAGGTGATCGATGTGATCCGCGACCTTGACGTGGACTTTGTCGGTCTTCAGGAGGTGCGCAACCAGACCCAGGCGAACCAGATTGCCCAGGGCCTGGGCTTCAACCGGCATTTCGGCTATGCGATGACCGGTCTTTCCCCTCTCGGCAACGCGATTCTGACGCCGCATCCGATTCTCGAGTCCCAGACTCACCTCCTTCCCTTCGAGGAGTGGCAACAGCGGGCCGTCGTCGAGATCCTGTCGGAAGTGGACGGAGTGCGCCTGCGCGTCTTCTCCGCGCATCTCACTTTCAACACCTACACCGACAAGGATGATCAGACCATGTTCCTCATGGATCTGATGGCCAGCCGCACGGAGCCGCGCATCCTGTTCGGTGACTTCAACGACATGGACAATCGCCCCAACGCGTACTCCCCACAGGGCGGGTTCATCAACCTGATCACGGGCGCGGGCCACGGCACCATCCTTCCCTCGGTGCCGAAGATGTTCGACTTCCACCGCAAGTGCGCGGACTGGAGCCAGGTGCGCAACGATCCGCCTTTCTATTCGCTCAAGACGGATTGGGACCCGCCGCATCGCGACGCCAACACGGTTTCGCAG
Organism: uncultured Candidatus Sumerlaeota bacterium; assembly: GCA_964440195.1. Taxonomy (GTDB): domain Bacteria; phylum Sumerlaeota; class Sumerlaeia; order SLMS01; family JAHLLQ01; genus CAYTRP01. Next base: position 2,537 of record CAYTRP010000052.1, on the reverse strand, counting down.
TGGTTGCCACGCGTTCGCATCGATCACATCTTTGTCTCGCCGGAGTTTTACCTCGACCATCCCGCCAACACCGCCCGGGCCATCGACACGGGCGAGATCATGAGCCGCCTGTACCCGGGCCAGCCACTTCACTACGTCTCCGATCATCGACCGGTTCTGGCGGAGATGCTTTTGCCGCGTCCTCCGGCGCAACTCTTCCTCAATCCACAGGAAGGGTCAACCATCCTGACGGTGGGGGAGAGCCGCACCATCTACGTTGGCGCCCTCGATGCGAAGGGCAACCCGGTCTCGCTTCTCAGGACCGACGCGAATGCTCCCCTTGGCGACCCGACGCGCACCGCCCGGATGAGTTCGGCGGTGACCTGGAGCTTTGTCGGCACCGGCCTTTCCCTTCAGGAGGTCGATCCCTTGTCCGGCTACGATGCGTACATTCGCGGGCACAAACCCTCCTTTGGCGCCGTGCGCGTGACCGCGACGGCGGCCGGCAATGGAGCGCTCGTGGCGCGGGTCGGCACCCTGCAACGAACCCTCACCATTCGCGTCCTGCCCGAGGGACAACGATACACTTACCCGTAGGACAAGGTTTCTTCCCGCACTGGCCGGGCGCTTTCCAAATCCCATTTCGTGACACTTCCGCCAAATGACCGAAGACACCGCAGCCCTTGTGCCTCCCCTTGATATCCACTCGGAACTCGGCCGGATGCAGGGCATCGACATTGGGATCGTCGTTCTCTATGTCATTTTCTCCATCGCCCTCGGCGTCATCCTCAGCAAGCGCTCCCGCGAGTCCGTCGCGTCCTATTTCACCTCCGGCGGCAAGATGCCGTGGTGGCTTCTCGGCACCTCGATGGTCGCAACGACGTTCGCCGCCGACACGCCGTTGGTGTTGAGCGGTTTCGTCTCCAGCCAGGGCATCTCGCAGAATTGGTTCTGGTGGTGTGGCGTGATGATGGTGATGGGGGGCGTGTTTTTCTTCGCGCGCCTGTGGCGCCGGGCCCGCCTCGCCACGGACACCGAACTCGTGGCCATCCGCTATTCCGGCCAGCCCGCGCGCGCGCTGCGCACGTTCCGCGCCCTGTACCTCTCCCTCTTCTACTCCATCATCATCATGGGCTGGGTGAACCTCGCCATGGTGAAGGTCGTCTCCGGCCTCATGTCGCCGATGGACCTGCGCATGGAGACGTTGGACAACTCCGTCGCCTCCCTTCTTGAGTTCACCGGCTTCATCGCCAAGGACAGGATTGCCCTCGTTTCCGCGGCTGACGAATCGCCCGTGGAGCGTGTCGTGGTCGTGCGCGAGTCCGAGCCTCGCCGGGGCGAACGAGGGCGTATCCATGAGGATTTTTCGCGGTTTGAATTGATGGTCGAATCCTCCAGCGGCACCGAGCTTGCCCGTGTTGATCTCGCGGTTCCCGAAAGCCCGCGCACGGTCGGGGAATTGATTCAATGGCTGGACGCCCAGGAGGGGCTGAAGGCGACGGTCTGGCGGGCCTCGATGGTGGACCTGCCCATCGAGTTGCTCAACGCCCAGGAATTGACTTTGAATTCTGGTTCCCGGCAGGGCCTGAATGTCTATCGGGAATCGATCGCCGGGCGTCTCTCGCTGGTCCTCACCATCAAGATCCTGTTCGTCCTCTACATCATCACCATCGCCTACTGCGCCATTGGCGGATTCTGGGGCGTGGTGGTCACGGACCTGTTCCAGTTCACCATCGCCATGGCGGGGTGCATCTATCTGGCCTTCGCGGCGGTCGCGCTTTTTGGGGGGATGGGCCCGTTGCTGGAACGCGCGGAACTCATGTTCGGCGCGGCGGAAGTCAACGCGATGCTTTCGCTGGTGCCGCCATCCGCCGAGCAGACCGCCACCATCGCCGCCGCGTCCGATCCCGGCCTGGTCAGTCGCGATGGCAACTTCAACCCGATGCCCTTCGAGGCCTTCCTTGTCTTCATCCTCGTCTTCTGGTTCTCGGTCGGGTTCACGGATGGGGGCAATGTCTATGCCCAGCGCATGATCGGCGCCCGGAGCGAGCGCGATGCCATGCTGGCCTACTTGTGGTACGCGGTGGCGCACTTCTGTCTGCGCATGTGGCCTTGGCTCCTGGTGGGTGTCGTGGGCGTTTGTCTCTTCCCGAATCTGGCCGCGCAGCAACTTATCGATCCCGGCGCCACGCGCTACGATCCGGAGATGAACTACATCTACACGATGCGGGCGGTGTTGGGTCCGGGTCTGTTGGGCATCATGGTTTCCGCCTTCCTGGCGGCCTACATGTCCACGATCACCACCCATGTGAACCTTGCCGCCTCGTACCTGGTCTCCGACATATACCAGGCCGAGTTGGTGAAGGGAAAATCCGAGAAGCACTATGTCAATATGGCCATCCTGGCCACGTTGCTGGTGTCGGCGCTGGGGATCGTCACCACGCTTTTTCTCTCAACCATTGGGGGGGCGTGGTTCCTGATCGCCTCTCTCAACGGAGGCATTGGCATCGTCTACATCCTGCGTTGGAACTGGTGGCGCATCAATGCGTGGAGCGAAC
>CAYTRP010000051.1:9616-13115 GCA_964440195.1 uncultured Candidatus Sumerlaeota bacterium | reverse complement strand
TGGTTCCTTCACCCGAGGCGGCAGATACCGGCATGGAAGGAACCAACCTGACAAGCACGGGCCGATTAAGCCGCTTCGCCACGCGAATCCCCATCTCCGCGTTGGGATACCACTTGGGTGCCGTGCGGATGTCTTCCAGGATAGTTCGTTCCGTGGCGAGGCTACGCACGGGAAGCTGCACGTTGCTGACCTCCAGCCTGCCGGAACCGGGCGAGAGCACCACGATGGCCGCGCTCTCGATGGACTCCGGGTCAAGGGCGGCAAAGTGCGATGCAGGGACTGCAATGGTCGCCCACTCCGTCGAGGGGGCGAGCGTCAACACATGCGTGGCACGGCGCCGGGAGGAATCGCGCATGACGAGTTCAAGGCGATCGATCCCATCCACCGCGCGTGCATCAAAACGGAATGCAGCCTCACCCGCGAGTCCCATCGGCGTATTGAAGGGAATCGCGAGGCCTGCATAGGCATAGCCCAGCGCGGGATTGGGGACCACGGTGTAGGATCCCACGAGGACGTCGCGGCTTCGAACATCGGATTCTGGTTCCGAGAGATACGCAACGCGGAAGGAGGAACCCGACTGGCTGGACTCGTCGCGGTCGGAAATCGGAGTGGGATCTCCAAAGAAGGCCCCCGGCGCTCGCCAGCGATAAGCCATGCCGCCGGTCTGCGCGCTGGCCAATCCCGCGCCCAACAGGAGGATGGCAAGGGCCACCGGCAGTGATCGTGCGTGTGCCTTCATCCTTTGACTCCTTCGTGGACAAGTCCGGCGATCAATTGCCGTTGGAAGAAAATGAACAGGAGGAAGATCGGGAGTGCCGTGATCGTGGAGGCGGCCATCAGGTGGACCCAGTCCACCTCCATGCGCGCGCTGAAGAGCGCCAGCCCCACCGGGAGAGTGCGCATCTCGGGTGTTTGGATGAGGATCAGCGGAAAGATGAAGGCATTCCAATTGAAGAGAAATGCCAGCAGCCCAATCGTCGCGAGAATCGGCCGCAGCATCGGCGCCACGACATGGCGAAGCAATTGCAGGATGGACGCGCCGTCCATGACCGCGGCTTCCTCCAGCGCATCCGGCAAGGAGAGCAGGCTTTGGCGGACGAGGAAGATGCCCAGCGGCATCACCAGGTTCGGCAGGATCAGGCCCGAGTAAGAATCGAGCATGCCGATCCCGCCCTGGCCGAACAGGTCATTGCCGCCGAAGAGTGGAAAATGCTGGACGATGAGGAACGACGGGATCAGGAGCACCTGCGAGGGAATGAGCATGCTGCCGATGAGGACGGCCCAGAACACGCCGCGAAAGCGCCATTCGCCGCGGGCAAAGGCGTAGCCCGCCATGAGACTGGTCACGACGCAACCCAGTGTCACGCATATCGCCACGAGAAGGCTGTTGAGCGTGTAGCGGGAAAAGTTGTCGCCGCGCCACACGTCGGTGAAGTTTGCGAAGGTGAACCAGCGGGGTTTGAAAATGATGCGGTGCCACGACGCGGGTGGATTGTCCGGAATGAGAGTGAAACCGGTGATCTGAATGGGGTCGAATCGTTCTCCCCTTCGCTCGCGCGGGAGCGATACCTTGAGGTCAAGGTCCGGCTTGAAGACGATGGATTCCGAATAGGCCCTCACCGGTTGGATCGCGACGTCTCCGTTGATGCTGCGCCATGCGACAGTCCAGCCTCCATCGCCACTGGCATGCACGACGATCCGGCGAAACCGGCGCAGATCGCCTTCCCAACCGAAATGAAACGCGGCGCCGGCCTCTTGTGCACTGAAGGAGGTACTACTCTCTCCCGATTTGGCTCCAGGGTCCACGAACTCGGAATACTCCCATGCCTCGTCATCCCGCGCGAAGCCAGCGGCCTCATCCCACACACCCGCCATCATCGGCAGATTCTGCTGTGTCATGCCCCGGTCATTGGCCACGGCCAGGACAATCTCGGCGGGTGTCCCCTGAATCGGATCGCCGACGGACATGAAGGCCGTGCGCACCATGATGACGAGGGGATAGAGCGAGGCCAGCAACAGCAGGCAGGTCACAAGGAACGCGGCAATGCCTGCCGGCGCATGGAATACCTCGCGCAATTCGCGGGAGATTCTCATTCGCCGACCGCCTTGCCGGTGCGCATCAGGCGCGATTGAATCAGCACCACCACGACCAAAAGAACCACGAGGAAGACCGTAGCCGCCGACGCGCGCCCCATCTGGAACCGTGTGAAGCCCAACTCGTAGATCCAAAACACCAATGTCGTCGTCGCGCCCATCGGCCCGCCCTGGGTCATGGTGAAGACCTCGGGAAAGACCTGGATAGCATTGATCGTCGAGAGGAACACCGCGAAGGCGATCGTCGGGCGGAGCATCGGCACGGTGATCCAGACGAAGCGCCGCAACGGCCCGGCGCCTTCGATGCGCGCGGCCTCATAGAGATGCCCCGGAACCGCCTGCATCCCCGCGAGAAAGAGCACGGCGTAAAAGCCGATGCTTGTCCAGATGCCCATCACCATCAGCGACGGCAACGCGAGGCGGGGATCCAGTAGCCAGGAAGGCCGGGGCGGGCCGATGCCTATTGCAAGCAACAACCTGTCCGCCAAGCCGTCCGTGGCGTAGAAGAACTTGAAGACGAGCGAGATCACAATGATCGAGGTGACCGCCGGCAGGAAGAATCCCGCCCGGAACAGGCCCTTCAGCGGAAGCGGTTGATTCAGGAAGGCCGCCAACGACAACGACAATATCATGATCACCGGAACGGTGCCGATGGCATAAAACAGCGAGTTCCAAAGCGATTTCCAGAAGATCGGCGCCGCCAGGACCGACCGGTAGTTTCCCATCCCGACGAAGTCCCAGCGCGGGTTCAACAGGCTGTAGTCGAAGAAGCTGACCGTCAACGCATAGGCCGGTGGAAAGATGCCAAAGACGACAAACGTCACCAGCCAGGGTGACAGCAGCAGGAGTGTCTGCCAGCCGTTTGGGCGGGCTGTTCGGCCGCGCGAGCCCCTGCGTGCCGGCAAAGGGGTCATTGAAACTCCTCCCGCAGGGCGGTCCAATGGGCGGCGGTTTGCCCCAGTTGGCCCTCCAGCGGCGCGTCCGTCAGCAGCGCCGAGTCGATCAGCGTGACCAGATCGCGGCGCATCTCCTCCCAGTAGGGAACGGCATCCGGTGGAAAGGCGCGCTCGATCATGCGTGCGTGAAAAACGCGCGCGGGATCGCCGCGAAACTCGGGAAACTCGTGGGCACCATGGTACGCGGGAAGCAGCGACCGGATCGGGAGTGTCAGGCGCGTGGAAATGGGGCGCGACGCGAGGAAGTCCAGCAACTTCATGGCGGCTTCCTGCTGCTCCCCCTGGCGAAAGACGACAAGCAATTGCCCGCCCGCCATGGCTCCGCCACCGAGATCCTCGTCCACGAAGCCAGGCATGGGAATGTGCGAGTAGCCATAGTCGAGCGCCGGGTAATCGCGCGGCAGGAGCGTGAAGTTCCAGGCCCCGCTCACGTGAAAGGCAATACGCCC
>CAYTRP010000051.1:2232-9606 GCA_964440195.1 uncultured Candidatus Sumerlaeota bacterium | reverse complement strand
CGGTCCCAAAGGCGCGGTCAAGCTGCGGTCCGCGATCGATGAGCGCGAAGGGTTTCAAGCCACGGTAGAATTCCAACGTCCGCAGGAACTCCGGCGTGTCGAGCAGCGGCTGACGCGTTTCCCGGTCAAGCAGCGGAACCCGGCCGGATGCAAGGAACGAGAAGAAGGTCATCCACGTGAATTCCGCATCGCCCGCCGGGAGTCCGATCGCGTGCCGGTCCGGAAAGGCGCGCTTGATCGCCGTGCTCATCTCCATCAACTCATCCCACGTTCGCGGGGGTGCGGCGTCGGAGAATCCCGCCTCGCGGAGCATGGCACGATTGTAGAAAAGCAAGCGAGTGCCCACCATCCACGGCGCGGCATAGAGGCGATCATTGTAGGTGGACGCCTCCAATAGCGTGCGCTGCCCGGCCGTGTCGGCGAGAGTCCCGGTCAGGTCGGTGAGAACCTCCTCGTGGGCAAAGGGCGCGAGCCATGTCATGCCCAACTCGCAGACATCGGGCGGCCGGCGCGTGGCGAGCGAGAGAAGGATGCGCTCAAACCCGCGATCCCAGGGCAGTTGCTCCGCATGCACGCGGATGCCCGGATTCCGCGCCTCGAACTCCTCGAGCACGGGCCGCAGATCCTGCTCCACGTTGACACTGAAGACCCACAAGCGAAGGGTGACGATGTCGTCGCGCTCCTCCCCTCCCGAGGCGCCGCAGCCCGCCACCAACAAAGGCGCGAGCGCCAGGAGGACAAGGATTGCGACGCGCCATATCACGGAGCGGCTCCCTCCCGGTCGAATTCCAACAGCCTCGCCCAGACCTCGCCACTGATCGTTGCGGGAAAGTAGCGATACCGCCGCATCCCGACGTGATGGCCGCGCGCCAGCGCGCCCCACAGGGCCGGCGGCCCCACATGCGGCGCCAGCTCCGGGTCATTCCGTAGTTCGCGAACGACATCGAGCGCGGGATTCACGAAGGGCAGCATCGTCCCCTCCATCCCGCCGTGGGTGATCTTGCCCGTGGCCGCTTCCACGGCCATTCCGTATTCGTTGTGTGTCGCGATCACGGGAATGCCGATCATCACCTGGCGCCGGGCCTCGCGGGCGGTTTGCGCAAAGGCGCGCGCGTTTTGCGCCGCGCGGCGGTGGAAAACTTCCGGCGTCCGGCCGAGGTCGTAATTCATCGCCACCATGAAATCCAGGCTGGCCCATTGCTCGATGGGGATTGTCGTCGCGAGCGCCGTCGCCATGCTCAGGCCCTTCGTCCATCCCTTGCGCGTCAGGGCACGCGTGATCCGGATCTGGCTCGGGCGATAAGGTTCCAGATCGAAGTGGATTCCCGCCACGATCTCCTCGTCCATCAATTCCTCTACGAGACGCGAGGTGATGCGATCGACGTGTTCGTCGGTCAACAGGTCAAAGTTCCCCCATCCATCGATCATGATGTGGAGTTGAGTCCCGGGGAGGGCACGCTGCCACGCGCGCAGCGATTCGAGATTCATGGCGCTCATGGAGCCCGTGTCGGAATCGATGGAGCCGCCATAGATGAACCCCGTCATGGGGATGTCGCTCCTGGTAAGTTCGGCGAAGGCGGCGAACTCGGCGAGGAGTTCATCGTCGGGCGCATACCCCCAAAAGGCCCACTCGCCGGGTTGGAAGGTGAAAGCTCGCGGCAGACGCGCGAGGTGGGTGGAGTGGGATTCCTCGCCAATGGTCCAGCGCAGTTCGTAAACGCCCGGTGCCCACGCGCTCGTGTCCACCTCAACGTCGTGGCTACCGGGCTCGGGCGTCATCCGCCAAACGGCTTGGGGGCCCGAGCTTGTCGTGCGCACTTCCAGCAGGCTGACCCGCTGGGCACCGGTGGAGTGAATGCGCAGCGGGAGGCGATCGTAAAAGCGTTCGTGAATGGCGAGCACCGGTTCTTTCTCCCTAAAGGGCCAATCCTGCACCTCCTGGTCGAGAAGCACACCCTCCGCGCTCGACAGCCGGGTGACAAGTGCATGCGCGTTGCCAACACCGGCAAGGGGTGCCGAAAAAGTCGCGACCTCCGCAAACATCCCGGGTCCGCTGGAATGGATCTTTTCCGGCATCGCGCTGCGGTCCTCGGGACGCAGGAAGACTTCCAACCGGACGGGAGCCGTATTCGGCGGTTCCTGCTCCACGAAAAAGTCCAGATGCAGGAGGTCGTCCCCGCCGTCCCCAATGCGTGTCTTTACCGACACCCCGAATTGCTGAACCGGCGCGCCAAGCCGCATTTGGCCAAAGTCCACGGGCGAGTGAAACGTCGTGTCCGTCGGCGTCCAGGAAACGGCGATGCTTTCTCCCGTGGCGGAGATCCCCGCAGCGGTGAGTTGAAGCCCTAGGTCGAGCGAAAGACCCGATTCCGGCGCGGCTTCCGGCGTGCGACGCCGCAACACGGCCAGCGGAATCTCCATGCGCACCGCCCATGTGTCAGGATTCCCGCTGGCGATGGGGATGCTGGTCACGGGCATGTCCCAACGAAAATCGCGCGACCAGCCGGCGTCGCGCACAAACTCGTCATAGATCGCGCCACGCGGATTCGTTGCCACATGGTAGTATCCATGGGCGGAATCGTCCATGGAGGAGAGGAAGACCTCGACGGCGGGGCCCTCGAAGATCCGCAGGTCATCGCGCGGGGCATCCGGAGCGTCGGCGCGGCCTTTCACATGGAACTCCACGAGCAACTGGCCCTCGTGATGACCCAACCACGCGAAGGCGGGCGCGTCGGGGACTTCCGTGCCCCCGAGCGTATGGCGCAGTTCAACGCGCGCGCCCCCTGTCCTTAGCACCTCGGGTGAGACCGCGGGGATGTCCAGCGGCGGCGCCGCGATGCCGACTCCCGCCGTCGCCGCCATCAAAATGGCCGTCGCGCAACGCTTGAGCATCATCCTGCCTCCTGCCGGGATTCCAGCTCGGGCAAACGCGCCGGATGGAGGACCGTGTCCGAAGTGAAGACTTCCTCGTCCAGAACGATGGTCGCGATGTGGCGCGCCACGCTCATGGGATCGCAGGGAGCGACGACCAGGCGCACCTCGCGGGCCACCTTGTTGGTGTTCACGGCGATGCGCTCGCGCAGTGTCTCGACGATCCCCCCCGGGAGCGACTCGAGATCGCCGGTCAGCAGCAGCACCTCGGGGTTGAGCAGGTTGATGAGCGAGCAGGCGCCGTTGTAAAAGCGCTCGAGGACATCGCGCGCGGAACTGTCGAGCGGATTCGAGATGAGTTGGCATGCACGGTAGCCGACCTCGCCGGCGGCACCCCCGCTTCCGATCATCAGGCTTCCGTTCAGGATCAGCCCCGCGCCAATGCCCTCGTGCGCGTAAAGCACCACCGCGTTGCGCACACCCGCCAGCAAGCCGTGCATGGCCTCGCCCCGCGCCACAACGTTGGCGTCGTTCTCCAGGTGCAGACAGCCGTCGCCAAGATTCGCCAGTTCTCCAAGATCAACGCTCGCATCGAAGTAGCGGATGCGCTGGTTCTCGCGATCAACAAGCCCCATCGAGGCCACGCCAACCCCGATGATCTCGTGGCCGCGAAGACGCTCGCCCGTTGTCAAGCGGTCCCGTGCCTGGCTCAGGAAGCCATGAATCCGTGCGGGTGTCAGCGATTCGGGGTTGCGGAAGGGCACGACGCAGGTGTCGAGGATCTTGCCCGTGAGATCGACGGCGACACCGGCGACCATGTTCGACGCGAGGTAGAGACCGATGCTGGCTCCAAAGGAGCCATTGAGCCCCCAGTATTCGGTGGGCCGTCCGCTCGCTCCGGTGCCGGATTCCACTCCACGAGAGGCCACCAAGCCCTTTGCCGCCAGGATGCGCAGCAGGCGCGAGACGCTGGAGGCCCGCATGCCCGTCTTCTCCACGAGGACCTTGGCACTGACGGGTTCGAGGTCCCGGATGTGCCGCAGGAGAAGCAGGGAATTGTGGGAACGCACACTGCTCGTGTCGGCGCTTGTCATCTGCATGACTTGCCGGCCTCCCGACATGTATTTTCTTGATTGGAAAGAATCAAAGTACTCTCGCCTGCCGGTATCTGTTATTCCCTTATGGACAGGCGCTCCTGCGGGCAAGGATAATTTTTGCCAACCTGGACAAAACCTGTTGACTTCGCTTTTCGCATCCTCTATTCCACCCACAATCCAGATGGAAAGACCGGCAACCTCGCGCTGCCACCCCGACTTGGAAAGGGCGAAAGGGCCCGTCAAAATGCTCCTCCAGTTTCGCACCCGGATTCACCGTGCCTTTACCCTCATCGAGCTGCTCATCGTGGTGGCGATCATCGCCATTCTGGCGGCCATCGCCGTGCCCAACTTCCTCGAGGCCCAGGTCCGCTCAAAGGCCACCCGCATGATGGCCGACATGCGCACCGTGGCCACTGCCATCGAATCCTATCACGTGGATTACAACAAGTACCCCATGGATTGGATCGAGCGCAATCTGGCCGGAGTTCCCGCCGGCCAGCGCTGGGAATACTCCACCCTGGAAACCTTCATCCCGCTCACGACGCCCATCGCCTACCTCTCGAGCGTCGAATCCACGCGGGATGTTTTCCAGGAGTCGAAGCCCTTCAGCGCCAACCTCCCCGGCACGTTCGGCTACCTGCTGTGGATCAACTACTGGCCGCCCGCGTCCTCGCCCGATGTCTTCAATGATGGCCAAGCCATCAGCCGCGAGGGCGTCCCGATGAACTGGATCCTCGCATCCTTCGGCCCGGACCGCGAGTCCTCGGCCCGCAACATGGGCAAGCCGATCAACCTCTGGCCAATCACGGGAGCATACGACCCCACCAACGGAACCATCAGTTTGGGGGACATTCCCCGCTTCAACTGATCACCCCATGCCCGCACGAAACGAAAGGAAGAATGCAATGGAGAGAATGGCAATCCTGCTTTCTGCGGCACTCATTTTCGCGGCGGGCTCGACCCTCTCCGCCGCGCCGGTCCTGATCACCGGCATGGAGACCGACACCGTCGAGAGCCCGCCCCGCTTCCCCGACCAGGGAGTCGCGGGAGAGTGGACGCGGTTCGGCGTTCCCTTTGATGGCATGTCGATCGACACCAACCCGGCCAACGCGGCGGCCGGCAACAATTCCCTCTCCGTGGGCGCGAACTGGGATGCGGGCGGTTGGGGCATGGGCATCCGCTACGACGTGCCCTCGGTCCCGCTCGACCTTTCCACGGGTCCCCAGGTCTCCTTCATGGCGCGCCAGAGCACTCCCGGCGCCGCGCGTGTGCAGTTCACCGTCGTCGAAGCCGACAATGACATCTGGACCGGTGTTCAACACGAAGTCGGGACGGACTATGCCGCCTACCTGGAGGACCTGTCGCAGACTCTTGTCCTGGCAGATCAGGGGGGCAATGGAGTGCTCGACCTGTCCAACGTGAAGCAGGTTGGCTTCACCTTCCTGCGCAACGAACAGGCCGGTTATTCCACGTTCCACTTCGACGAGATCTATTCCAACGCCGAACCCATCAGCGATCTCCCCCAACTCCCGCTGGTGACAAGCATCGAGCCGCCCGATTTCACTGCCGGGGGCTTCCCTCCGGGAACCGAGGGCGAATGGACGCGATTCGGTGCGGCCTACAACGGCATTGGCGTCATCCAGGACGCTGGCAATGCCTCCGATGGCGATCATTTCCTGCAAGTCGATGCCGACTGGGGCGCGGGCGCATTGGTGGGCTCGCGCTATGGCCTCTACTCCGGCAACACGGATTGGACGGGTTATCCGATCGTCGCCTTCGACATTCGCGCCAACGTGGCCGTGGCGCAGAGCACCGTCAACCTTGTCGTCGAGGACACCGCGGGCAACATCTCCATCTCGCCCAACGTTTCCGTGGGGACGAATTGGTCAACGGTCACGGTGAATCTCGCCAATGATCTGATATTCGCGGACGGTCCGGGCCCGTCCACGAACCTGTCGTCGCTCGTGCGGATCGGCGTCGATTTTCGCGGCAGCGCGGGGAGCGGCACACAGAGCCTGTTCGTGGACAATGTGCGGCTGCGGGAAGAACCACCTCCCCCGCCTTCAAACCTCATCACGGGGATTGAAACCGACACGGTGCAGGATCCCCCGCGATTCCCCGACCAAGGAGAGGCGCGCGAGTGGACCCGCTTTGGCGCCCACTTCGGCGGCATGTCCGTTGACACCAATCCCGCCAATGCCGCGTCGGGCAGCAACTCGCTGTCAGTCATCGGCGATTGGGACGCTGACGTGAGCTGGGGCTTTGGAGTGCGATACGACTTGCAGGACGTCCCCTTCGACCTGGCCGCCGGGCCGGATGTATCCTTCCGCGCCCGCCAGACCAATCGCGGCGCCCAGCGGGTTCAGTTCACCGTCGTCGAAGTCGATGGCGACATCTGGACCGGAGCCCAACACGACATTACGACCTCCTACGAGGTGTATCGCGAAAACCTGGTGCAGTCCCTCCAGATTGCCGACCAGGGTGGCGACGGTGTCCTCAATCTTGCCAGCGTCGCGCAAATCGGATTCACGTTCCTGCGCAATGGACAGACCGGCGGCACCGAGTTCCACTTTGACGAGATCTACTACGACGACCCGCTCCCGGTTTCCGACAATCTCATCACCGGCATCGAGAGCGACACCCTCCTGGACCCGCCGCGCTTCCCCGGCCAAGGTGACCCGGGAGAATGGACACGCTTCGGCGCGCACTTTGGCGGCATGTACATTGATGAGGACCCTGCCGCTGCCGCCGCCGGCAACAAGTCCCTCGGCGTCTTCGCCGATTGGGATGCCGGCGCAAGCTGGGGGTTTGGCATTCGCTACGACATCCCCGATGCACCGCTCGACATTTCCGCCGGCCCGACCATTTCCTTCATGGCGCGGCAATCCGATCCCGGATTGCATCGCGTGAAGTTCGCCGTCGTGGAATCTGACGGAGACATCTGGGAGGGCACCAGCCACAACGTCGGCCTTCCCTACATCAAGTTCACCGAGGACATTTCCCTCACCGGGCAACTCGCCAACCCGGGCGAAGGCGGCGACGGCGTCAAGGACCTCGCGGCCATCGTGCAAATCGGCTTCACGTTCCTGCGAAACGAGCAGACGGGCTTCTCGGAGTTCCACATCGACGAGATCTACTACGATGATGCCTCCGCCATTCCGCCACCGGCGTTGCCTGTGGTCACCGGCATGGAGCCGCCGGACTTCACCTCCGGCGGGTTCCCCCCGGAAGACTTCGTCAACACCGGCACGGAGGGGGAATGGACTCGATTTGGCGCCGCCTACAATGGCATCGTCATCGTGACCGACTCGCTCGAAGCCACCGACGGCGACCGCTACCTGCAAGTCGGCGCCTCCTGGGGCGAAGGCCCGCGGGAGAGCTCTGAGCGCGGGTTCCGCTCCTTCCC
>CAYTRP010000051.1:0-2222 GCA_964440195.1 uncultured Candidatus Sumerlaeota bacterium | reverse complement strand
TGATGGGGCATGTGACGCTGAACGGCGTCTATGCCTGGGGCGAAGGCCCGCGCGTTGGCACTCGCCACAAGCCCTACGGCTCACCCGCCGACTGGTCTCCATGGGACCGCATCAGCTTTGACCTCAAGGCAACCACCGCCAATGCCGCCACCACCGTGCAGTTTGCGCTCTTCGAGGCGGACGGCGACATCTGGGTCAGTGGCAACCTGCCCGTGGGCACGGAGTGGGAAACCATCACCCTCCTGTACGACGGGGACATCACGCTGGGCGACCAGGGCGGCGACGGAGTCCTGACCGCCGACGCGATCGTCCTGTGGGGCCTGAACTTCGACAATCTCTCCTTCGCCGGCACGCAGACCTTCCGGGTCGACAACGTCCGCCTCGGCGGCGATGTCGTGGAACCGGCGGGCGATTGGTTGTTCGTTCGCTAGGACAGGCGCCAACGGCGGCTATCGGCAGTCCGGCACACAACGGGGGATGCGGCCAGAAACCAGCATCCCCCGATCTTGATGAAAGGGGCCCTGCGAATGCGGCCATTCACCTCATTGGCGAGGAGCGGGTTGCTCTCGCTGGTCCTGCAGCTTGCACTTGCCGCCACTGTCCACGCCAACTCCATCACTTGGGAGTTCAACACTCCCGGCGCGCCCGGACAGGCGCCTGCCGGCTGGCAGGATGCCTCGCAGGCCATGTCGCCTTCGGCAATTCCACCGGGACCGTACCAGGCGACGACCTTCGGCGAACGCGGAGTGATGCTGTTCAAGACGGCGGGAAACACCAGCCAAAGACCCAAGATCCGGACACAACAGGTCTTCGAAACGGGCATCACGGAATGGCTGGTTTACATACCGCCCATGGAGGCGAACGCCCGCGTCAGCCTTGGCGCGTTCCTGTATTCCGACCAGTCGGGCGCTGCGGCCAACGCGGCGCGCGAGATCGACTTCGAGATTGGCCCCGGCCGGGCGAGCGTGCGCGCGGGCATTCCGAACCTGCCCGCGGATGCGCTGCTCGTGTACCTGACCGTGCAGCCCGACAACGCGGCGGGGCGATCGGGAGATCCCGGGAGCAGCCTGATCTTCCGGCCTTCCGACCCGGCCCACCATGTGCGCCCGGGCAACTGGTACCTCCTGACGATCGAACTCAACGAGGACCAACAGGGTCGCTATGTGGTCGACTGGTACATCGAGAAGGAGGGAGGTCCGCGCATCAAGGCACGACCCACCTACACGTGCGCCTACGGCCCCTCGAATGCCTATCCCACCACTTTCAGAATCTACAACAGCCTTGAGAACCTGAACTTCATGGGCGACGCGCTTCCCACGCGCGATCATTTCGTCTACTTCGACCGCACGAGTCACCTGCCACTCAACTCGGGGTGCGCCGACGCGCCCGCAACCCCGCAGCTCATCACGGATATGGAGTCGGATATCGCCGCCGGAAACTTCCCCCTCGGGGCACCCGGCGAATGGACGCGATTCGGGACCGCCTACAACGGCATGAGCATCACCACAAACCCGGCGGAAGTGGACACCGGAGCGAAGTCCCTGCGCGCGACGGCCAACTTCGCCGCGGGCCAAAGCTTCGGCGTCAGGTACAACCTGTTCGATGACCCGTTCAGTCTGCCATGTGCCGTCGCACTCACCTGGCGCATGCGGACCAACCAACCGGGATTGCAACGTGTCCGCTTTGTTCTCCTCGATGCCGACGGCGACATTTGGATCGCCACCCACACCTTCTCTCCCACCACCGAGTGGGAAGATTACACGATTCCATTTGGCGCCGCCGACTTTGCGATCGCCGAGATCAACGGCAACGGCCAGTTCGACGCCATGCTCGAGGGCATCGGCTTCGACTTCCTCGCCAACGGCACCAGCGCCACGACCGCATCGTTCTTTCTGGATGACATCCATTGGGAATCGGCCAATGTCACCGATCCCGTGGATCCCGTTGGAAGCTGGATTGCAATCCGCTGAACCATGCGCACCGGGCGAAGCACGGCAAGCCCCGGCTTGTCCCGCGCGGATTCCCCCACCAGAACATTCTCAAAGTACCCCAGGACGTTTTCAAGAGCGCAAGATCAAGGCTCGCGGGGAACTTCGACACCGGCGAGCGCTGGGTGCGTTTCGAGCGCGACTTGCAGACTGAGGTTGACAGGCTCTTCCCCGGGCAGCAGCTTGTCCGCGTGACGGGCATTCGAGTCTAGCCGAGATGGGGCCAGACGGTGT
>CAYTRP010000050.1:12699-13159 GCA_964440195.1 uncultured Candidatus Sumerlaeota bacterium | reverse complement strand
GGCGGCGCAGCGGCACAGGCAGTTGTGAAGGGTTGTAATGATCCGCGTCATTGGCCGCCGGGCGCATCTGCCCGTGGGCTTGCTCCATTGCATGGGTGACGGACATCAGCGCGGCCACGGCACGTCCGCGGCGGGTGAAGCGGGCTCGCATCATGGCGTCCGCGCGGGGGATGCGCCGCAACCCGACCCCCCAGGCCTCGGCGAAGAGTTCGCGGTTGAGGTCGTCCTCGGTCGGACCGATGCCGCCGGTGGAGACCAGGAGTTCGCAGCGGCCGAAGCTGGCGCGAATGGCGGCGGCGATTTCCGCCGGGTCATCGGGAACCGCCGTGTGGCCGACGACCTGGAACCCCCGGTCGAGCAGACGGTGGGAGAGTTCCTGCGCGTTGGTATCCGCGTGGAGCCCTTGGGTGATCTCGCTTCCGGTGCTCAGTATCCGGGCCCTTGGCAGGGGGTTCATCTT
>CAYTRP010000050.1:0-12689 GCA_964440195.1 uncultured Candidatus Sumerlaeota bacterium | reverse complement strand
AGAGCGGAGCCGTGGGCAACACCCGACCGCGTGACGTCGTGCTGTCCTGCTTGCCACCCCGGCCGCCTGTGGAGATTATTGGAAATGGTCACCTATCGTCAGGCCCTCGACACGCTCTTGCAGCTTCCCCTGGCGCTTCGTGTCGAGCGGGTGCCGCTGCTCGAAAGCGTTGGACGCGTGTTGTGCGAGGCCGTCACGGCGCCCTTTTCGCTGCCGCGTTTCAACCAATCCGCCATGGATGGATATGCCGTGCGGGTCGAGGATCCGGCCCGGAGAACCTTCGCCGTGGTGGGTGAGAGCGCGGCGGGGCATCCCTTTCCCGAGTCGTTGCCATGCGATTGCGCCGTGCGCATCAGCACCGGGGCACTGCTGCCCCAGGGGGCCAGTCACGTGGTGCCTCGCGAGTTGGTCGCCGAGGCGGGCAGCGAGTCGGTGACCTTCCTGGCGTTGACCGAGGCCGGGATTTTCATCCGGCGCCGGGGTGAGGATGTGGCGGAAGGGGTGGAGCTATTTCCGGCGGGTACACGGATCACGCCGGCGATGATGGCGTTCCTGGCGATGTTCAATCAGCCCGGCGTCGCCGTCCATTGCCGGCCCCGCGTGGCAATGCGGGGCAGCGGTGACGAGGTGCGGCTGTTGGGCGAAGCGCTTGGACCGGCGGACGTCGTGGCATCGGGACTGTACTACCTCGTGGCGGAGTTCGAGGCGATGGGATGCGAGACGCGCCTGGTGGGCGTTTCCCCCGATGAGGCCGGAGCGTTCGAGGCACTCCTCGGGGAAGCATTGCAATGGGGTGACTTCGTGGTCTCCACGGCGGGTGTTTCGGTGGGCGACCACGACGTGGTGGGGGTGGCGCTGAAGAGCATCGGCGCGCACGTTCATTTTTGGAAGGTTTCGGTTCGGCCCGGGAAGCCGATGCTGGTGGCGACCGCGGCGGGCAAGCCTCTCTTTGGCCTGCCCGGGAATCCGGTCTCGACGTTTTGCAACACCCAGATCTTCCTGAAGCCCTTCCTGCGCCGGAAGTTCGGCGCCGTTCCCTCGGAAATTCCGTGGGAGATGCTTCCGCTTGGGGCGGATTCTGCCCGGGATCGCGAGCGCTTGTTCTTTGTGACGGCGCGGCTCGAGACCATGGATGGGGTGACGCGGGTGATACCCCTCGGCAATCAATCCTCGGGCAATTTGTTCAATGCGGCGCGCGCGCAGGCGTTGGTGATGGTCGAGCCGGGCGTGGGATCGGTCCGAAGCGGGGAACGCGTCCCGGTGCTGCGCCTCGGGGCCTGGGTTTGATGGCTTGAAGGGTTCGGGATAGTGAACCATGATCTTCTTTGTTACCGGCACCCCGTCTGGGCCGCGCACGGGTGGGCGACAAGGACAGACGCCAGCAGGGTCGCGGAGAGCGGCCGGAATACCTCCGCATTCAACTTCACTCTCCTGTCCATCCGGGTTCGCGGATTATCCCGGAATGTCCATGCCCCCGGCGATTCCTCACGTTCAACCGCTGCGCTCTTGGGCTTGCGTGAGAATTCACCGGCGAACAAGGCCGAGGCATGTGATGAATCACTCCCGTGATGCGCCCTGGCTGCCTGCCTGGCAGGCCCTTGCCCTTCGGCGGATCGAGTGGCTCATCGCCCGAAACCGCACAACCCCCAGCGTGGCCGCGACTGCACCGCACGGAATGCAGAGTAGCCCCACGGCCAACAGCCAGCCGCCATCCACGAAGTGCAAAATGCTGGCACCCGCAATGACGAGCGCCACTCCCGACCGCAGGTAGGCCAGCAGGGTGCGCTCGTTGGCAAGGTGCGTGCGGAACAGCGCCAGCTCGTCCGTGAGTGGCAACGGGGGGTTGGGTGCGGAGGCGGGCCGCCGGTTCGAAGAAGTCAATCGCGCGTCCCCTCCCGCATCATCGCGTGCACCCGGCGGGCCAGCTCCTCCAGCCGTTTGTCCGCCACCTCCGCCGGATACACGGTCAGCGCGCACAGGATGTAGCGCGTCTGCCCGTCCTCAATCAGGGCCGCTTCGCTCGTGTAGATGTTCCACCAACCCGTCTTTGAGTGGATCGTGGCGGAGTCGGGCAGTCCCCGGAAGAATCGTCCCTTGTCGTTGGTGGCCAGGGCGCCCTTGATCAGGCCGCGTCCCTTGCCGCCGCCGATGGCTCCGGTCTCCACCGCCCAAAGAAACGTCGCAAGGTGGCGGCCACTGGTCACCGTGCCGGCGATGTTCTCGTATCCGGCGTCCTCGCGCGCCCGTGGCAGGTACTTGCGCGTGACTTCCGATCCTTGGCACCCCAGCGCATGCATCAGCGCGCTGGCGCGCTGGCGATCCACGAGGTCGATCAACTCGTTGGCCGCCGTGTTGTCCGAATACTGCATCGTCAGGCGGATGATCTCGGCGACGGTGAGCTTCTCGCCCGCCTGCGGGCGAGAGCCCTCGCGCACATTGTGTTCCTTCACCTCGCGGACATCATCGAGGGAGATCTCGCCGGCGACGGCCTGGCGGATCGCCTCGCCCATGGCGTACATCTTGTAGGTGCTGGCGGGATAGACGAAGCGCTCCTCCTTCCAACCCGCCACGCGGGGATTCGCCGGGTCGGAAAGGTCCACGAGGCACACGGAAGACCATTCATCCCGGTTGTCCGGGCTGCTCGCCGCCGGGGTCATTTCATGAAGCCCGACGGCCTCCACAATCGCGCGAAGCCGTTCGGAGAATTCCGGGTCCGACGCCGGCAACGGGACGAAACCCGGCAACTCGGGAATCACGACGTCATCGCGCAGGTTCACGGGTTCCCTCTGGGCAAAGGCTGAACTCAAAACCAGACAGGAGAGCAGGAGGCAGAGCAAGAGGCGCATGGAGGCTCTCCTTTGGAGGACGCGATAGCATTCGACTCGCCGGGTGGGTTGCATGCCATTACCTTAAGCCTTGCCACTTGGCGGTCGCTTCGGACCCTTTGCGGCCTTCTTTGCCGGCTTTGCACGAACCAGGATTTTTGGCTTCAGGAATTTTGCCAGCCGCCGGTTGCACTCATCGAGATCGAATCGATCCGGATTGAAACGCGGGCCAGCCCATCCCATCAGGTCTTTTTCGCCAGGGGTGCTTGGCCGCTTCCTCCAGATCCGAACCAAGTCATTGTACCCCGGAAATCCCCCACTGTCCTCCAATGGTCCGGCGCTCTTTCCGGCGACCACTTCCGGGTATTTTTGCCCCGGGACCGGCTCAAGGGTCTCCTCGAGCTTGATGGAATGGTGCCAGTCATCCCCAAAGTCATAGTTGTAAACAAGGCCCGGATCGCCCTGGTGAAAAAGCTGGTGCAGGCGCACCTTTGTCGTGTCGCCCAGTTCCTCCTCTTCTTGCATGAACTCATCGAAGATCGGCGAGGTGAATCGTGCCTTCTTGGTCTCGAAGGTGTGCAGGTGATAGTCATCCCAATTGAAGATACCCTGGATGATGCCATGCAGGTCGTTCAGGGTTGCCGAACTGGGGACGAGCACCCTTCGCCATACTGGTGGCTCTACTTCCTCCACCTTGATCTTGAACTGGTAAACGGCGACTTCCTGGGGTTCTGGGGATTCTTTTGCCATGGCTGGGGATTCTCTCCTTGGGGTGTTGTTAGTGAGCGGATGAACGTCGGAATCGAAACGGCGGTTCCTTGTCCCGCGCCTTTCCATCATCGCGCTTTGGAAATTCCTGGAGTCGTCAGTCCTCCGGCATCTCCATCTCCGCCCCGCATTCGGGGCATGTCTCGCCATCGCTTTCCGCCTCCTCCGCGGTTGGCGTGTGGCACGTGACTCCCACGGCGATCAATCCTCTTATTCCTGCGCCAACCCGGGCCGCCAACCCGGTCCCCGGATGGCTTGACCCGGACGCGCGCCGGTCATCGCGTCGTCCTTCACCACCGGCACCCCGTTCACGATCACCCACGCGAAGCCGGTGGAGTACTGGTGTGGTTCCGTGAAGGTCGCATGATCCGTCACCGTCTCCGGATCGAAGATGACAATGTCCGCCGCGTAGCCGGGATGGATCAGGCCGCGATCGTCGAAGCGAAAGGCGCGCGCGGGCATCGAGGTCATCTTGCGGATCGCCTCCTCCAGCGTGATCGTCCCCCGCTCGCGGACGTACTCTCCCAGCACGCGCGCATTGGTGCCATAACCACGGGGATGGGGGGTGCCGCTGCCGAACTCGCGCACCCCGCTGTCCGAGCAGATCGAGACCAGCGGCGAGCGCATGATCGCCTCCACCGAGTCCTCGCTCATCTGGTGGTACACCATCCCGGCACCGCCCTGGAGGTAGATGTCGATGATCGTGTCCACCTGCTCATCATGGGTTACGGGGCTGTCGCCGGGCTGGCCGCGCCGGTATTCCGCGATCTCGCGAATGCTCTTGCCGGAGTATTCCGGATAGGCGCGTGCCGAGGCCACGCGGGCGAAACCATAGTCCTCGCGCATGCGGGTGGCCTGTGACTGGGCCATGTCGTCGCGCACACGCTCCACTGTCTCGGGGTCTTGCAACATCTCGCGGGCCTTGTCCGATCCCTTTTCCAGCACCCAACTCGGGAACAAGGTTGTGATGCCAGTGCTCGAAGCCGTGTAGGGATACTGGTCCACCCACACTTCAAGGCCCCGGGCGCGCGCGTCCATCACCTTGGCCATTGTCGCATCCTGCCCGATCTTCTGCTCCATGTCCGTTGGCAGTTTGAAGTGCGAGATCTGCAGCCGCGAACCGGTTTCCCCGGCAATCCGAATCGCCTCGTCGATGGCGTCCATGATCCTGGTCGCCTCGCTTCGCATGTGCGTGGCGTAAATGCCGCCGTATTCCGCCGCGACGCGTTGCAGCTCGATGATCTCCCCGGTTTCGCTCCACATGCCGGGAATATAGATGAGGCCCGTCGAAAGGCCGACCGCGCCATCCTCCATCGCCTTCCTGACCAGTTGGCGGCCCTGCTCCAACTGCTCGGGTGTCAAGGGCTCCGCGACGCCCCCCTTCAACTCCCGCAGCACGGTATTGTGCCCGATCAGCGTGGAGACATTCACGCTCGCGGGTTCCGCTTCGAGCCGAGTGAGGTATCCCGCGACATCCAGCGCGCTTCCGCCGCAATTCCCCGTCACGATGGTCGTGACACCGTTGCGGATGAAGTTCTCCGCGTTCGGCAGCTCGAACATCTGGTTGTCCGTGTGGGTGTGCACATCGATGAATCCCGGCGCCACGATGAGCCCCCGCGCGTCGATGACCTCGCCGGCCTCGCGCTGGCGCAGGTTGCCAACCTCCACCACCCGCCCCTCGCGCACGCCGACATCCGCCAGGAACCACGAGTTGCCCGTTCCATCCAGGACCTTGCCGTTGACGATCTTCAGGTCGAGCGGCTCCCCCGCGCCCACGCACTGCGGACTTGCCAATGTGCCGAGCAGCAGGCACGTACCGACCGCGAAAGCAGCGCTGGAAAACCAGTTCATGGACGGACACCTCGAGGGATTTGGGCGAACGCACCGATGGCGGCGAAGTTGGCCGTGCAGGTCAAGGAAACGTTGCGCTCCCCACCGGCGGAGTTGTTCTTGGCTGCCATGCCGCTCGCGGAAAGCGGGAGAGGACCGGCGACGGGATGCACCCCCCCCGGAGGGAGAAATGACAATGAATGTCCGGAAACCGATCCACCACCGGTCCGTCCTCCTTGGCGTTGCGGCCGCAACCCTGGGTCTGTCGGCGCTCGCCCCGGGCCAGCCCGCCGACGCGCCAACGCAGGAAGCGGCGCCTCCCAATATCCTCCTGATCGTCTCCGACGACCTCACCACCGCCCTCAGCGGCTATGGTCATCCGCAATGCCGGACGCCCAACCTCGATCGATTGGCGGCGCGCGGCGTGACCTTCACCCGGGCCTACTGCCAATACCCCGTCTGCGGCCCGTCGCGCGCTTCCATCATGACGGGACACTATCCCTCGGCCATTGGCGAGACCTCGGGAATGTACAAGGCCGCGCCCAGCGACGACGTCCCTCCCTCGGGGGGCTTTCGCGAGCAGTTCCCCGGCCTGGTGACGATGCCGCAATTCTTTGCCAGCCATGGCTACGCCACGGCCCGCGTCGGCAAGATCTTCCACATGGGCATCCCCGGCGAGATTGTCGCCGGTTCCTCACGCTACGAGGACCCGGCTTCCTGGCAGTCCTCCATCAATATCAGGGCTCTCGAGCACCAGGTGCCCGGGGAGCTTGAGGACCTCTCCCCGCTCGTCACCCATCAGGGGATGGACTTCGTTGCCGTGAAGGCGGACGGAGGCGAAGAAGCCCACGCCGACCCATGGGCGGCACGCGAGGCGATCCGCCTTTTGGGGCAACTCCCGCAGCCCTTCTTTATTGGCGTCGGCATGGTGCGCCCGCACGTGCCCCTCGTGGCTCCACGGGAATACTTTGACCTCTATCCATGGGAGGACATGGTCCTTCCATCCGTCGCCGCGGATGATCTCGACGATGTCCCACGGGCAGCCCAAACCCAGACCAACGCCGTCAAGTACGGCATGAGCGAGGAGCAGCAGCGAAAGGCGCTCGCGGGATACTATGCGTCCATCACCTTCATGGATGCCCAGGTCGGAAAGATCCTCAATGAAGTCGATCATCTGGATCTCGGAAGGAACACCATCATCGTCTTCATCAGCGACCACGGGTACAACCTCGGCGAACACACCTCCTGGCAGAAGCTAAGCCTGTGGGAGGATACCACGCGCGTGCCGTTTCTCCTCGCCGGTCCGGGCGTCGCTGCGGGGTCCTCGGCGGAAATCGTGGAACTGGTGGATGTCTATCCGACGCTTGCGGATCTGGCGGGACTCCCCGTGCCGGGTGAGTTGCCCGGCGAATCCCTGCGCCCGATAGCGAAGAATCCGGGTCATGCGCGAACCCACAACCCTGTCGCCTACACCATCACGCGCGAAGGCGGGGAATCGATTCGCACGGAAGGGTGGCGCTACACGGTGTGGAATGACGGCACCGACGGGGTGGAACTCTATGACCATCAACAAGACCCGGGCGAGACCACCAATCTGGCGTCAAAAGAAGGAAACGAGCAGGTGCTTGCCCAGATGAAGGAAATCCTCGCCAACGCGCGCCAGAGGGCTCGGCCGATACATGAGTGACCTGCGCGCGGTCCTGTGCGACGTCTGGGGTTACGACAGCTTTCGCCCATTCCAGGAACCCGCCATGCGCGCGGTTCTCGAGGGCAACGACTCGCTTGTCGTGCTGCCCACCGGAGGTGGAAAGTCGATCTGCTTTCAGGCCCCCGCCCTTCTGCGCGCCGGGACCGCCGTGGTCATCTCACCGCTGATCGCTCTCATGCGCGATCAGGTGGCCCAACTGCGCCAGGCCGGTGTCGAAGCGGGATGCCTGCACAGTGGCCAACCCGGCGAGGAGCGCGCGCACGTCGTTGATTCGCTGCGCGCCGGCGTCCTGAAGTTGCTCTACCTCTCCCCCGAGCGCATTGCCCTCGAAAACGTCTCCAGCATCCTTGGCGGGGCAAGGCTCTCCTTCGTTGCCATCGACGAGGCCCACTGCGTCAGCATGTGGGGGCATGACTTCCGCCCGGAATATCGCCAGATTGCCCGCCTTCGCGAGCAGTTTCCCGATGTGGACATGCACGCGTTCACGGCGACGGCCACGCCCGAAGTCTCGCGGGATATTGCCGGGCAATTGATGCTTCGCCGGCCCGTGATCCTGCGCGGCTCGTTCGATCGGCCCAATCTCTTCTATTCCGCCAAGCCTCGACGCGGGGGCTTCGAAAGCCTGTTGGACGTCGTGCGCCGACACCCGAACCAGTCCGGGATCGTCTACTGCATCTCGCGCCGCGAGACCGAGACGACGGCGGAGAAACTGCGCGCCGCCGGAATCGGCGCCGTCGCCTATCATGCGGGGATGGCCCCGGGGATGCGCATGGCGAACCAGGAGGCGTTTGTGGCCGATCGGGCCAACATCGTTGTCGCGACGATCGCCTTTGGAATGGGCATCAACAAGCCGGACGTGCGATTCGTCGTGCACATGGGGATGCCGAAATCCATCGAGAATTACCAGCAGGAAAGTGGCCGCGCCGGTCGCGACGGACTGCCGGCCGAGTGCCTGCTCCTCTATTCCATCGGCGACCTGATGACATGGAAGAAGATCGGAGCCGACGCACCCCCTGAACTGCAAGTCGCCGCCAACCAGCAACTCAACCGCATCCATGGTTGGTGCGAGGCAACGTCGTGCCGGCGAGCAGGCATCCTCGCGCATTTCGACGAGAAGTATCCGCGCGCAAACTGCGGCATGTGCGACAACTGCACCGGTGGCCAGCGGCCCGTCAGGGACAGTCATGTCATCGCGCAAAAGATTCTCTCCTGCGTGAAGCGGCTCGGGGAAAAGCACAACGCCGCAATCGCCACCGACGTTCTCCTCGGCTCCACGAGCCGGAAGATTGTTGAAGCAGGACACGACAAGCTCAGCACCTATGGCTTGCTCAAGGGCCAGGCCAGGAATGACGTCCTTGATTGGACCGAACAACTGCGCGTGGGTGGATTCCTGCAGGCGGGGGAGGGCGGTCACCTGGGCGTCACGGAAACCGGCTGGCAACTGCTTCGAAACCGCACGACGGGAATCCTGCTCGATCGCCTCGCTCCCACGGCATCGCTGCCCAAGTCGATGGATGAGGATTTGGATCCCCGGGAGATCGAGGACTTTGCTCGCCTGCGGGCCCTCCGCAAGATGATCGCCGAGCGGCAAAAAATCCCTCCCTACATGGTCTTTGGCGACGTCACCCTGCGCGACATCGTTCGCAAGCGACCCGGCAACCCCGAGGAACTCCTGCGCGTCAAAGGCGTCGGCAAGACCAAGCTTGCCACCTACGGCGAGGCTTTTCTCGACGCTCTATGGGAGGGCATGCCGCGAAAGACAGAAGTCGCGACGCCGCCATTGACCGGTGGTCCGCCAACACTCCCCAAGTCCATCGCCATGCAACTCTTCTCCGAGGAGAAGAGCATCGCCGAAGTCGCCCAACGGACCAACCGGGCGGCATCAACTGTTGAAGCCTACCTCATTGAATACATCAACGCCCACGGCATCGCGGACCCGACACCGTGGGTGCCGCCTGACATGCAGGGTGCCATCGAAGCGGCGTTGGATAAAGCGTCGGATGACAAGCTGCGCCCCATGTTCGACGCGCTCGATGGGGAGGCGACGTATGCACAGATCCGAATCGTGAAGGGTTGCCGCGCGAATCGGGGGGAGGGGTAGTAACTCCCCCTCGTGTGCAGCTATTCTTTGTCCCGCCGCGAGCCGCCTCTCGAAGCCGCTTTGGCGATCGGACGATTCCGGGCTCACTGGTTGAATGGATGAAACCGCTTCTTGGTGCGACGGGCAATCGGCAGTTGGGCGCGCCGCACGCGGGCGCGGCGGTGGCGAACTCTTCGTAGATGATTTCGCGGGCCGCCTTGGGCAGAGTCGTATGGTCGATGCCCTCGAAGGCCACAAAGCGCGTGATGGCGGGATGGCGCCCGCCCATTTCCCGGCCCATGCGAAATGGCACCACGCCATCGGCGTCGCCATGCAGGACGAGGATGCTAGGCGCTTGGGAACGCGCGGCGAGTTCGTCGAGACGCGCCTTGTTGTCGTAGCGATCAAGCAGCGACTCGGCGACGATCGGCACGCGCAATCGGGCCATGTCGAGCAACGAAGTGAATGGCGCCAGCAACACGACGCGGCGCACGGGCCGGCGCGTGGCGAACTCCAGCCCCGTGGCCGTTCCCATCGAGAAGCCCATCAGGTTGACGTCGCGGTCGAGTTGCTCGACGCCGACATCGAGTTCGCCAGCCAGCGCCAGCCATGCGGAATCCAGCGCGGCGACAATGCGCTCGCGCGAGGGGCTGCCCTCGCTCAAGCCATAACCGGGATAGTCGATCAGGAGAAAACCGGCGTCGTCGACGGGCGCTTCGCGCACGTAGTCGAACCAGTCGAGCGCGAGCGACGCTTGGCCGCTGCAAATCACCCACAGGCGCGGGGCGGTGCCGGCCGGGGGCGCCACCTCGGGCGGGATGTAGAACGACGTCTGGCTCTTGCCATCGATCCAGTATTCGATACGCGTGCCGACAGCATCGAAGGCGTCGAGCCGGCTCTGGTCATAGTCCTTGGGGAAGTAGTAGAGTCGACGCTGAACCGAGCAGCCAGTGGTTACCAGCGTCAGGAGCCACACCAGCGCCGTGATCGCCAGCCGCCGCGCCACTGGCATCAGACGGCCTCGACCTCCGTGATCTCGGGAATCTCCTCCATGATGCGACGCTCGATGCCTATCTTCAGGGGCATCGGCGACGACGCACACCCCACGCGCGCCCTTGAGGCGGATGTAGACGATGGGGTCCTCGCGGCGCTCGTAGGCGACATCGCCGCCGTCGGCCTGGAGGTAGGGACGCAGTTCTTCGAGGACTTCCTTCGCGCGGGTTTCCTGCTGCTGTTCGAGCGTCATGGGCATGGCAAGGCTACCGGCAAATGAGTCGCACAATGGCACCGCAAGACATGCACCTGCGGCGCCCGCCGTTGGCAAGGGGGCAAGAGACGGGCCGCATGCGGCCACAACCCGCAGAAAAGGCTCTCTTCTGCCCATTCGACTTGCGACTCTTCGTGTCGGCTTCTCGCCAAAGGATCAAATCCGCAACCAGCGAGGGGATCAACAAAACGGCCGCCGTCAGCGGGGACGGCGGCCGTGGAACAAAGCAACCAACCCTCGACGTTACTGCCGGACGCGCATCTCTCCGTTGTCCGCGCGGAAAACGCGGACAAGGTCCCCAACCTGATAATCGTCATCCAGAACCTGCGTGATCAAAAAGATCTCGCCGTTCTCCATCTCGACCTCAAGCTCGACGCCCGCCACATTCGTGATGCGTCGTTCGGCAGCGGAACCAGCCGCCGCGCCGACACCCGCACCCGCCAAAGCACCGAGATTACGGGTGTTTGACCCCGAAGCTCCAACCACCGCACGCCCAATCACTCCACCCGCCACGGCGCCGGCACCCGTCCCCACCACTCGGCTCGTGCCACTGGCCTCGATCGTCACCTGCTCCACCGCCAGGATGGTTCCAAAACCAACCTTCGAACTGCGCTGGATGCTGTTGCGCGAGACAGTCCGGCGACCCTGGTTGGTGTTGGCATGGCACCCTGCAAGCACCATCGACAAACACATGACTGTAACCATCATTAACGCGAGACGACGCATTTCCATTCCCCTCTCTTGCGGGTTTCGACTCGGAACTGACAAATCCGGCCAAATCAGTTTGCGAATCCACAATCTCATGCACACCTGTCTTCCCGCCATGCCCCTCGGGTCAATGGGAAGGGCTCAGCGCGCCTGCTCCCTCCATGACATGGCAAGAGCCACAGGCGGGCAGACTCGGCGAGCTTTTTTGGGTTTTGAGTGGCTCCCCCACCTGGACTCGAACCAGGAACCTACGGATTAACAGGTCGCGGCAAAATACATGAAATCAGGTCTTCACCCTCTGTGTGCCCAAGCCGTGTGCCTTTAGGGCCTCGTCGATCTTCTGGGAATACTCTCGGAGTCGGTCTGATTGGGCCTTTGCCAGATAGTGCCGGGTCGTCACCGGGAGCAGTGTCGAAATCCGATGGCCCATAAAGGTCTCAATGATCTCCGGGGGCAAGCCGATCTCCCAGGCAGCGATGCTGGCGAATGACTTCCGCAAGTTCCCGGTCTCGTCCGGCAGCCATCTGTCGAGCGCGCGGCGAAGGTTGCGGAAGTCCGTGGACTTGCCGCTTTGTGTCTTGTTTCGGGCGAGGATCAATGGCGTGGGCCAGTCTCGCCGTTCAACTTTCAGATCGGAGAGCATTTCCAGAAGGGATGCCGGGACAGGCAGGACCCTGCTGGAGTGTTCGTTCTTTCGATCACGGGCACCGACGTGCAGGAGATCTCCGCTTAGGTCCACCCATTGCAGCCGGCAGGCCTCAGAGGTGCGGAGTCCCATAAGCGTCTGCAGGCCAATGGCCACCTTGTACTGGGTCGGGATGTGGCCATCCTTCCGTCCGACGGGTAGATTGAGGATATCGACGACCTGCTTCAGGGAGAGCGTCTTCCCCTCCTTTATCCGGTCCGCTGCCCCGCGCGGCACCTTGAAGGTGGCGAACGGGTTCGGCTGTCCTCGCTCCGCGGCCACGGCGCCCGCGGCCTTCAGATAGATCAGCCTGTGTTTCAACTGACTCGCCGTCATCCCTTTGGCGACGAGCTTGCTGAAGTAGTTTCTTAGAAGCGCCGCGTCGAGGTCGCTGATCGCAGTGACGCCCGTCTCGGCCATGAACTCTTTCAGCCGTTTCAGGTGTGAGGCGTGGTCGAATGGTCGATGGAGCTTCTCATGGATCACAGTCGGATGCGCCAGCGCCAGGTCCTCGAGACTGAATGGATTCTTGACTGGCACGGGAGTCTTCGGAAGCAGTTCGCTCGCATCAATGACGCCGAGCCTCACAAGCTCCTCGAGCGCGCCGTTGCGGATCGACCCATTGTGATCGCGGGCGATCTTGCAGATTCTCTCTATATTGTTCGCGAACTCCTGGGCCTCGGCTTCATCGTCGATGCCGGAGGACTTCCGAACGATGTTCCCGTCGTGGTCGCGGTACTTGATCCATACGAAGGGGGAGCGTTTGCGGCGGTAGACGGAGGCCATAGGTCAGGGCTTCTTGTGGACGATTACTTATG
>CAYTRP010000049.1:11937-13175 GCA_964440195.1 uncultured Candidatus Sumerlaeota bacterium | reverse complement strand
CTTGTCATGGTTAGGCACTTTGGGTGACCTCTTTTGACTGTCACATGGCCCTTCATCCTTTGCCTTTCGCCCTCTCCTCCACCATCTTCCAGAGGACGTTGACCGAGCCCGTCCATTCCTTCTGCCGCGCGGCCAGGTAATCCGCCGCCACGTCCACCTGCGACTGCAACGCCGTCAGGCTCTCGCGCAGCCGGTCGGGATGAGGACCGCCCGGCTGGACGCGCTGGCGCACGAGCGCCATCGGATCACCGAACACGGCCATCTCGTCGCCGGACAAGGGGATCACGTCCGGTGCCACCTTGGCCAGCGCGTCGTTCAGCGCATCGCGCGTCAACCGGCCTGCGCCCTCGCACGCCGTGACCGCGGCGCCCAGCACGCGATAGCAGCCACGGAACGGAAGACCGCGCGTGCGTGCCAGATGGTCCGCGATGTCCGTCGCCTCCAGAAAACCCTCGCGACACGCGTCGCGCATGACCTTCACGTCCACGGTCAAGCCGCGATAGACCTCGCGGAAGATCTTGGGGGCGTCGCGCGCCTCCTCCGCCGCATCCATCACGCTGTACTTCGTCCATTGCACGTCGCGGTTATAGCCCGAGGCCGCCGGTGTCAGCGTCCCCATCAACGCCTCCGTGTGGCCGCGCACGACGGCGGCGCGCGCGCGCGTCACCTCGGCGAAGTCCGGGTTCCGCTTTTGCGGCATGATCGAGCTGCCCGTCGTGAACTCCACCGGCAGCCTCACCCATCGGCGCGGGGGGGAGGACAACAGCATCAGGTCCTGCCCCATCCCCGCCAGATGCGAGAGGTGCTGCGCCGCGATGAAGGCAAACCGCGCCTCCAGCTCCCCACGCCCCCAAGCGGCATCGATCGTGTTCGCGGTGGGGCGCTTGAACCCCAGCAGGAATGCCGTGCGCCGCCGATCCACCGGCCAACTCGTCGCAAAGGAAGCCGCGCTTCCCAGCGGGCACTCGTCCAACTCGCCCAATAGCGACGCCAACTGCCGCATGTCCCGCACCAGGCGCGCCACATACCCCGAGACCCAATGCCCCCACGTCGTCACCATTGCCGGTTGCAGGTGCGTCAGCCCCGGACATGGCGTCTCGGCATGCGAGCGCGCGTGAGCCACCAACGCATCGGCCAGGTCCGCGATCGCCTCGCCCAGCGAGGCCACCTCCTCGCGCAACCATAGCCGCATGTCCGTGGCGACCTGGTCGTTGCGGCTGCGCCCCGTGTGGAGGCGC
>CAYTRP010000049.1:0-11927 GCA_964440195.1 uncultured Candidatus Sumerlaeota bacterium | reverse complement strand
GGCGCCTCCACACGGGGCGCCCTCCCGCGCCTTCGCCCGCGATCTCCGTCACCGCCTCCTCGATGGACATGTGAATGTCCTCCGAGGATGGCCGCAACAGCCCCTCGCCGCGATGGCGGTTCTCTCGCAGTTGCAACAACGCCCGCAGCAGCGCGTGCCCCTCGGCCTCGGGCACGATGCCCTCTTCCAACAGCATCAATCCATGCGCCGCATTCGTCGACAGGTCATGCTCCGCCAACGACGCATCCGCCGGTGGCCGGCCGCGAACATCGCGGCCGGCGCAGTACTCGACATGCATCGCCTGCAACTCGGCGGATCCGGACGGCTTGCCAGCCGCCCACACGGGTGAACCTGAAGCGGGCAGACTCATCGCCACACCCCCCTCTGGGCGATTACTCGAAGAACGACTGGTCGTTCAGCAACGGCACCTGCGTGTCCAGGTGCGCCTTCACGCCGTTGAGGAAACCCTCAAGGTCCTGCGTCGACAGATCGTACGGCTCATCCGCCAGCGAGTTGATGTCCACGTTCACCGCGAAGATCAGGTCGGGATTGCCTTCCTGGCCCGTGCGCATCGGACGCGCGTTGATCCGGCGGTTCGCGTTAGTCCCGTTGATCTGGATGCGCGACAGCGCATTGATCTGAAGGTCCTGCAGGCGGTCGCCCAGCAGGTTGCGGTCGTTCAGCAGGTGCTTTTGCATCCGCTGGTTCGCGCTGCTCGTCACCGGCGCGATGAAGTCCGCCACCAC
Organism: uncultured Candidatus Sumerlaeota bacterium; assembly: GCA_964440195.1. Taxonomy (GTDB): domain Bacteria; phylum Sumerlaeota; class Sumerlaeia; order SLMS01; family JAHLLQ01; genus CAYTRP01. The sequence goes on along the minus strand of CAYTRP010000049.1, from coordinate 11,181 downwards.
GCCCACGCGCGTGGCCGACAAGCCGAAATGCTCCGACAGCGTCGTGTGCACGCGCATCGCCGCCGGGATGAAGCTCTCGAAAGCCTTCTCCATCGCAAGCGCCTGCACGTTGGTTCCCTTGTCCGTCCGGGTCACCTCGCCGGGCATCATGCGGAAATGCAACTTGGCCGGCGCCAATTCCACCAACAACCGTCCATCCTTGCTCGCGAAACGCACGCGAGGCGTGTCGGCGGGCACCTGCTGGCCATCGGGAATGCGATTCAAGGCGGGCTCCGCATCCAACTCGGGCAGCCGCCACGGGAGCGCCTCGGAAAACTCGCGGAAGTCCTGCACTTCCAGCTTGCGCAGGAACAAACCCAGGAAAATCGAAGGCGCCTGATAATTGCTCAGCATACACTGGTCTCCAGGTTCTGGTCGGCAACGCGGCCACGGGCCCCGCCCCGACGGGTGGGTAAACAACCGACCGGGATGCAACGAGCCACCCCCCACCCGGGGCAACACCAACATGAAATCCCAGTCCCCCTCCCCACTCGCTTCCCTCAAGCCCCCTTCATCCCGTTATCCCGTCCAATCCTTTCCCCCCATCCCCATCCGTGTTCATCCCGTCCATCTGTGTCCGGAAACCCGCTGAACCCATGGCCCTGCCGGATCCTGCTCGCACAGAATCCCGAATCCTGACCACCCTGCTTTGTGCCCCCTACCTCACCACGACATGATCCGCGATCGGAGGCGGCACCGGCACGATGCGGCGGACATCGCGATTCCATCCCAGGTACAACTCGCCCGAACGATCCTCCCCGAATGTTGCCAGCCCCTGCCCCAACACAAAACGCTCCGTCGCGCTGTAATCCGCCGGATCCAGCACCCACACTCGACCCGAGATGTAGTCCCCAAAGACGTACCGCCCGAACAAGCCTGCGGTCTTTGATCCTCGGTACACATAACCGCCCGTGATCGAGCGATTGCTGTTCGGACCGCGTGCATACGTGTGAACCGGATGCGTGAATCCATCGAAGTCCAGCGGCGGCAGCGTCACTCCCGCAGACGCGCAACTGGCCAGGATCGTGTTGATGCTCGGATTCTGGATGTTTCCCTCGCGAATCGGCCAGCCAAAGTTCAAGGCCGCGTCGAAGGGATGCACGAGATGGTTCACCTCCTCGCGCGTCGTCTGGCCCACGTCGCCGATCCACAGGTCCCCCGTGTCCCGGTCGAACGAAATCCGCCACGGATTGCGCAGCCCGCTGAAATAGATCTCGCTTGGGATCGACGGGACATCGACGAACGGGTTGTCCGCCGGAATGCCATGATACGGGACCGCGTTCACGCTTTGGTCCACATCGATGCGCAGCATCTTGCCCAGGCGGGACGCCATGTTCTGGGCGCGGCAGTTGGGGTCGTTCCCGCTCCCGCCATCGCCCATGGCAATGTACAGGTATCCGTCCGGGCCGAACTTCATCGCCCCGCCATTGTGGTTGTCGAAGTCCTGGTTGATCGTCAGCAGCACGCGTCGCGTCGTTGCGTCCACGACCTGCCGGTTCGCGGTGCTCATCTCGTAGCGGGCCACCACCGTGTTGCCCGACGTGTTTGTGTGGTTGATATAGAAATACCAATTCGAAATACTAAACCCGGGATGAAACTCCAGCGACAGCAACCCCCGCTCGCTCGACGTCGAGGTGATCGACGAGACATTGAGGAACGACTCCAGCGTGCCGTTGGGGAGCAACGCGTACGCGCGGCCCGTCTTCCCCCCGACGATCAGGCGCTGATCCGCCGGATCCGGGCTCTGCACGATGAACGTCACCAGCTCTCCGGTGAAGTTCGGAATGGTTGCGATCGTCTCCGTCGTCAGGGGCGGAATTGGGAGCGAAGCCTGCACGCCGCCCTGGAACGGGAGGACGCACGCAATGCCCGCCAGCAATATGCACTTCATGACTCTATCTCCCGGATACGGCGGTCTCGTGGCCATCGGAGACCATGAAGACCCGGAATGCAACCCGATTAGGTTCTCGCGAATGATCTTCGCCCGCTCCGCGACCAACCTCCGGCGGCCCCCTACGACGCCAAGACAACATCCAGGCGGCGCAGCGCTTCCTCCAGATGGTCGCGCTCCAGGTAAAAATGCGGCGAAAATCGAAGGAAGCCCCGTCGCGCGCCGCACATCACGCGCTCCTTCACCAATCGCGGTGCGACCACCCTGGGATCCACCCCTGCCTTGCGCACGGTCAGAATCCCGCAACTCGAAGCCTCGTCGCGGGGTGACAGCACCTCGAACCCCCGCGCTTCCATCCCCTCCAACAACACCTGTCGATTGCGGCGGATACGATTCCACACGGTATCCAGCCCCACCTGCATCAGCAGGCCGATGGACGCCCCCACTCCAAAGATCCCCACGATCGAGTGCGAACCCTCCTCGAAGCGCCGCGCCGTGTCGTCGGGCACCAACACGCGCGACTCGTAATCCGGGAAACCCTTGCGACCCAGCCAACCCACCATCAACGGCTTCATTGTCGGGAGCACCGAGCGCCGCACATAGAGCACACCGGTCCCCTCCGGCCCGATCATCCACTTGTGCGCGTCCGCCGAAAGAAAATCCGCACGGCAAGCCTCCACATCCAGCGGCATCGCGCCCAGGACCTGGATCGCATCCACGCAGAACAGCGCCCCCGCACCCTTGACCATTGCCCCGATCTTCGCGAGGTCATGCCGGAAGCCCGTCGCATAATCCGCCGCGGAGGCGGATACCATCCTTACGCGGTGCTTCTCGAGGATTTCAGCCAGGTCCGCCGGGTCATAACGGAAGTCCCTCTCGGGCCACTCGATGACCCGGATCCCATATTCGTTTTCCAGCACCTTCCATGTGTACCAATTCGCGGGAAACGTCGATTGCTCGACCACGATGCAATCCCCCGCCTTCCACGGGACGCCCAGCGCGACGATCGTCAAGCCGTGGGTCGTGCTCTTCGTGAAGGCGATCTCATCGGCCGTCGCACCCACGAAAGCGGCGGCCTGCTTGCGGATCGGTTCTATCGCCGGATACCACTCGGGATCGAAGGAAGCCAACCCCTCCGAGCCAATCTCCGCGTAGCGCCGAATCGCGTCCGCCGTCTTCCGGGGCAGCGGCGCAACGCCCGCATGGTTCAAGTGCACGATTCCCCGCACCAGTTGGGGAAATTCATGGGCAAAGGATGCCGTCATCATCGCCGGATGCCTCGAAGAAGGGATGCCAAGCCGGTCCAAATCAATCCAAGTGCAAGCTCAATCGCCTCAAGCCCCAACGTCCTGATTCCTCTGTGCCCTCCTCCCCCCGGGGCAAGAGCGACTGCGGCATCCCCTGACCGGCCCTGCTCGTCCGGCCCGCCCCTTGCCATACCGACTTCCGGGCGGGGAGCATCTCAAGCCCGCAAGCCTTTCAATCCCAACGCATTACCCCACGGGGGAAGAAATGGAATACCAACAGTTCGTCGTTTATTGCCACTGGGCCAATTACAAGTCGCCGCAACATTCCCACCGGCAAGACGGTGACGATGAGTCCCTGCGCCGTGGCCTGCGCGAACGGGCACGCCTTGACCGCCTCGCCAATCGTCAAGCGTGGAAAACCGCAATGGAACGCCTCGGGGCCGCACTGCTCTTCACCCGCCGCAGCCCGCGCGTCGCCAACTGACGCGCTCACCGGCAGGTCCTGCCATCGACCCGTCAGCCAAAAGATCGGGGCCTCTTTCGAGGCCCCGTTTTTGTGGCTGGCTTCAAAGCCCGGTTGATCAAGCGGACCGGTCAAACAGGGCCGTTGTAGTATTCGTCGTCGAAGTACGGTCCACCGATGCCGTTGGTCGGGTTGTACTCGTCATCGGGGGGACGCGTCGGGCTGACGGGGGGACGCGGCCGGGGGCGCGGACGTTCGTCCACTGCGTCATCGTCGTCGTCGTCGCTGTCATCGTCGTCCAGTTCGTTGATGATGACGTATCCCAGACCACCAGCGGCCGCGGCGGAGAGCAGCAGAATGCCACCCGTGACCCACCACGCACCCCGGCGGCGATCTTCTTCGTCTTCCTCATCGGGAGGCGCTTCCGCGGCGTCCTGCGCGAGGCGGAAGCGGGACGGTGCGCCCTGATCGGGGTCGATCACGGACCAACCACCCTCGCTGTTGCGCCCAAAGATCATGAGGTCGCCATCGCCCAGTGTCGCAAGGCGGTTTTCGGCACCCTCTTGGGCCACCGCGAACGCTTCGCGGATGCTCTGCACCTGCAAGCGTCCGTCCCTGGTCGAGCTCACCAGCACGACATGGCTTGAGCCGACGTTCCTGGGGGGCTGGATGGTGGTGACCACGAGGTCATCGTAGCGTACGGCGCGCGCCGTGCCCTCGGGAAGGTGGAACACCGCGGCACCTTGCAGAAGGCGCAGGTTGCCGTCTTCCGTGAACTCAAGGGCGCTCTCCTCGTTCAGGAGGATCGAGCCCTGGTCGGCCGTGTTGACCGTTACCTTCGACAGCCCGGCTTTGACCACATCGCCCGGCTGGATTTCGTTCAGGGTGTTTGCCCGCTGGGGCAGCGCGACCGTGTCGCGCATTACATCAAAGGTCTCGCGGGACTGGGCAAGGCCCACACGATCGGCGGCCGAAGCCATCGTGCATAGCGCCCCCATCATCGCCGCCAAAACAATCCGTTTCATGGGTCCCCTCGAGTCTGGAAGTGGATAACCGCTGCTTTGTTGACTCGCATTCTTCGTCAAACTGGGCCACGGGCACCCCAGAAGCAAGCCTTTTGTTACCCGTCCGCACCGGCCAATTGACGCTCCGCCAAACCGGTCTGGATGTGGACCGTTTCCCGGTAAAGCTCACGGCGGAAATCGCAAAATTCGTCGTTCACGTACATCGAGTTCGACCGCAGCGAGGTGAATGCGGCGCACCCCCCCTGGCAGAAGTTCCGCCACGCGCAAACCCGGCATTCCTCGATTTGGTAACGACGCCCCAGCATCTGCTGCCGCGTCTCCCGGTTGCGCTCCCCGTGGAAGATCTCCGAGATGGACATTTCCTTGATATTGCCCGTCTTATGGCTGTCGGTGTTCAGCGTGGGGCAGTTGTACGTGTTCCCCAGGGAATCCACCAGGACCATGCGGCCCAGCGGGCACCAGGCCTCGCCCGAGGGGTCCGCGTTGGGCACATACCCCGGGAATCCCGACTCGATCTCCGTCTTCCCCCGCCGGTCCATCCTCGGCAGGTCCAGCAGCAGGAACCTGTAGATCTCCCGCACCTGCTCCAGGCTCGGGGCAATCCGGTCCCAGTTCGTCAGCGCCGCCCGCTGCTTGGTCAGCGTCAGGAAACGCAGCAGCCGGATCCCCAGCGCATCCGCCTTCGCGATCATGTCCTGCACCTGGTGCAGCACGCACTTCGTCAGCGTCGTCGAGATCACCAGCTTGCGCGCCCCTCCGTGGCGGCACAGCATCTCGATGGCCGCCCATGCCCGGTCGTACATTCCCCGGCCGCGGATGAAATTGTGCACCTCGGGGTCCGCGCCATCCAGGCTGATCTGCACCCAGGCGATCGTCTTCGCCAGCCGCGCCGCCTTCTCCTCGGTCAGCAACAGGCCGTTGGTGTTGATGTTCACCAGCCTGGTGCGCGCGCACGCATACTCCACGATGTCGATCACGTCCTCGCGCAGCAGCGGCTCGCCCCCAGAGAACGCCACCAGCGAGCCCGGGAACAGCGCCAGGTGCTGGTCGATCACCCGCTTCATCTCGTCCATCGAGAGGTCGTGGTCGTACATCTTCCCCTCGACATACCCGCAGTGCTTGCACCGCAGGTTGCAATCCTCTGTCACAAAGATGCTCAGGTCGTACAAGTTGTCATCGCCGTGGGTCATGTCCTCGTCCGCGCCCGCCCCCGCGTGGTGGGTTCCCCTGCCATGCTCCTCGCGCAACGGCATGTTCTCCAGCAGGTTTGCCTCGTGCAGGCGCGCCACGAAGGCCCGCACGTCCTCCAGCACCAGGTCCACCTGCTCCATCCCATGGCGGTCCGCGATCCCCTGCGCCGCCCCCGCGATGCTCACGGACCCGTCGAGCACGTGGGCGATTTCAAGGCCCGTGCGGTTCGTCGCCGCCCAGCGCGCCTGCACCGGGTGCAGCAGGATCACCTGCTCCCCGCAATCGTCCACGATCAGGTCGCGGTACACCCGCGGGGCCCAACCATCCGCCGACTCGTCGATTTGGTGCGGTGCGCTCGTTGTCGCCGTCGTCATGGGTTTCCCCCTTGGATGTTCCGATCGCTTCCCTACCCACCCACCCGGCCCAACCCGTCGCCTACCCCGCCGTCCCGAAAGTTCTCCCAACCTTTTTCGCACGCGCCCGCGTCCGGATCAATCGCCGATAGCGAAAATACTCCAGCCGCCACAAGCTCGTCATCAGGATCTTCAGCTTACGCCCCTGGCGCGCATAGGGCCCCTTCTCCGTGGCGATGTTCAACAGCCAGTCATGCTCCGCTTCCCTCTTTTGGGCCCGCTTGTAGGGCCGGAACAACTTGCCGCGCACCGCCGAGGAACACCAGCCGAAGAGCCTTTTCGCCATCACGTGGGGCGGGATCGCCATTGTCTCGAACAACTCCAGCGAAACCGGCGAGATCTTATCAACCAAAAGTTCCTCGTAAAGCCCCAACTGCAAGCCGCACGCCAACTCCTGCCCGTGAGTCCATTGCGGCCCCCTCTCCGGCAGTACGCTCTGGGGCGAACCCCAGCGGTTCACCAATCGAAGAAGCACGGCCAGCACCACCGCCGCCCCATGGCGCGCCGCCAGTTCCAGCGCGCGCCCCGGATCCGCCCCCGCTCCGAGCAGCGCGTTCACATCGCAGGCATCCCGCCACGCCCGCTCGCCCCCGTGCTTGGCCGCGTGCAGCGCCACCAGCACCAGATGGTCCTCGAGCGAGGGCATGTGTATCGTCGGCTGCCCCGCAAAACCCGGATGCGGCACCGCCCGCTCCCAGACCTCGCGCGACAGGCCCTCGGTGGGTTCCAGCAAATCCAGCTCGCAATCCTGCCGGTGCGCCCACGTCGTCACATGATTGCGCCAACCCTCCGCGCGCAGGACTTCACATGCCCGTGGGGCATCCTCCGTCGAGACCACCATGTCGATGTCCGCCATGTCGCGCAGCGCCGGGGACGCGTACAGGGGGGCCAGCGCCGCGCCCTTGATCAGCATCACCCGCCTGATCCCCGCCCGCTCAAAGGCCTCCACCAATTTCAGCAGGATGCCGTGCCGCTTGTAGTAGTTCGTCCCCAGCGTGCGCCACCCAATGGGCGAGGGGAGCGCCGAGGGGCTGGCAAAGTCCAACAGCGCCTCGCGGGCGATTCCCAAGTTGAAGGCGTGATGCAGGAACAAGGGCTCCATCTGGTAGGTCACCGCCAGACGCGGCAACGGCCGCCATCCGCTTGACTCCACCAAGCGCCGCGCCTCCGCCGCCTGCGCCGGAGACAAACGATCGCGCGCCAGCAGCCCCCCCATGCGCAGGAACCGCTCACGCTCCGCGCCCGTGAGCCGGCCCATCTCCACCACCTGCGACTTTGAGCGGCCCATGATCAAACCGAAGTGACTTCCCCGGCGGCTTTCTCCAACAGCAACGCGACCGATTCCTGGGGCGAACCACCGGGCACCAAGCGATAAAACCGGGACGACGACAAACTCCGCGCCAGCCGAAGAAAAACCCGGCTCGCCTCCCCCTTCGATCCCACCCCCTCCACCCGCCTCAAGTGAGCAAGGCAGCCACGCACACCGTCCCCCGGTCCCAACGCCTCGCACTTCGGCGCTTCAGGCCGGCGACGCTCACCCGCTCCCCCCATCGGTTCAACCGGATTCTCCGGTCCCCTGGAAGCCGCCACCAGCGGCGCCGAATGCAGGTGCAGGATCTCCAGTTCCTCCAGCACGCGGTGCTGGAGCGCCCGCTCACTGTTCTCCAATCCACGCTCGTAATCCACCACCGCCACGCTCCTTCCAATCCGCAGGGCCGACACCGGCAAACCCGCCCGCCTCATCGTCTCCAGCGTCCCCCCATCCGCCCACGAAAGCCACGCCCGCTCCCCCTGTGCGGTCTCCCCCGCAAGCTGCTCCCCGTTTCCCGCGCCCCCCCCCGCAAATCCCAGCAAAAAGACGGAACTTCCAGCCAAATCCAGCGCTTCGGCCGCCGCCGAAAACTCCTCCAGAGGCCGACCGCCCCGCGCCTCTTCCGCGAAGCCGAATGTCGCCTCCTCCCCTACTCCCCCCTCACCCGTGCGGATGGCCAGCGCCCGGGGAAATGGATGCAATATCCCCCCTTGCGGATCGACGACCAGCACGTCCTCCGCCACCTGCGTCATGCCGAATCCGCCGGCGAGCAGCGTGCGCGTCAGCGTCGTCTTGCCCGCCCCACTGTCCCCAAGAAGCAGCACACCTCGGCCGTCAGGGCCTTTCAGGCCGTTGCCATGCAAAACGACAAAGTCCGGACGCACCTCGGACAGCAGCCTTGCCAGCAGCATCGTTGCCGCCGCCGAGGCCGCCCGAGGGTCCAAAAGCCGAATGCTCCCGGAAGACTTTGCCGTCTTCCAGGAGCACTGGTCAGCTTTGAGATCCACAGAGACGTCTGGGCAGAGCCCCCGTGGGAAGTGGAAACGGGCAAACAGACGCTTGAGGGTTTGGATGTCGGCAGGTTCACCTGCAAATTGCAGGTGAACCCCGGCAACCTCAAACGCCAAGCCGTACATCAGTACGTGCGGCCGTCGCCCTCGCCACTGATTCCGTCTTCACGACCTGCGCTTGCCGGGTTGAAACCGGTGCAGGCATTGACGGAAAGCGCGCTGCCTTCGAGCTGCTCGGCCGAGTGGGTGATGATCCGAGGAGCCTGGTACGAGCCCGAAACGGCCTTTTCATTCAGAGTCTTGTCAAGCATTGAACAGTCTCCGTTTTTTTGATGTGGCTGACCTAGTCTACGAGTTGCAGGGATCTGAGTTCCGATAGCGTGCTCTCGATGTCCAACCTGAGCAAATCAAAACTCTGACCCGGAAACCGTGACGACAACTGATCCAGCAGCCCCGCCGTGTCAAGCCCTGAACGCACCCCACTGTAAATTAATCCCGCCGTGTAGTTCAGCTCGTGAATATCGCCCGTTTTCGTGTCGTGCACGATCCAACTGTCGCCTAACTGCTGCATTTCGAACCGTTCAGGTCCCGATTCGGCCATCGATGTACTCCCCCTTTTGTTTGCCAGCGGCCCCGGCCGACCCCATGCCCACAACTCCAACATTCGGTGGACCAGCCGTTTCGCCCTTTGAAATCGCATTCCCGCCGTCAGCGCAACCCCTCTTCCCACCCAAGCGCGCGGCCGGCGCCACCGCCTGCCCCCCCGCGTCGCCGCCACCACCCGGCCGGCCAACGCATTCTCCACCGTCCACTCATCCACCCGAGGCGAATTGTCACCCTTGGTTACAACCCGTCCATCCCCCGCAAATCCGATCACCCGGTGCACCACCAGCCCCCCGCCCCGCAAGCGGATCACGGCCATGTCGCCCACGCGAAAGTCCCGGCAATTCTCCAACTCTTCGAACAAAAACAAATCCCCCCGCCGCAACAGAGGGTGCATGCTGATCCCCGTCACTCGCCCGCACCGCAACGCCATACCTTCACACCCATCACGCAGATTCCATCACATCACAACGTCGAACCACCAGCGCACTTCTTCGAACTCGGAACGCGGAACTCAGTACTCATCTTCCGCCGACGGATGCCGGAAGAACTCCGCCACGTCCCTGATCGTCTGCTCCAGCGACCGTGTCGGCTGCCAGCCAATGGCTTCCTTCACGCGGTCCAGCGCCGGCAACCGACGCGCCATGTCCTCGAAACCATCGGTGCCGTAGGCATCCTCGTAGGGCACCAGCCGAATCTCGGACTGCGAACCCGTCAGCCGCACCACGGCGCGCGCGAGCTCCATGATCGACACTTCCTCCGTCGAGCCCACGTTGAAGATGCGCCCCACGGCGGCGTCGCACGCCATCAGCTTCACCACCGCGTCCACCGCGTCCTGCACATGGCAAAAGCAGCGCGTCTGCTCGCCATCGCCATAGACCAGCAGCGGCTCATTCGCCAACGCACGCCGCACGAAGCTCGGCAGCACCATGCCGTACTGCCCCGTCTGGCGCGGCCCCACGGTGTTGAACAACCGCGTGATGACCACGGGCAGGCGCGTCTGTTTCCAATGCGCCAGTGCCAGGAACTCATCCAGCGACTTTGCGCACGCATACGCCCAGCGATGCGACGTCGTCGGGCCCTCCAGCCGGTCGCCGTCCTCGCGAAACGGCATGTCGGTGGACTTGCCGTACACCTCGCTGGTGGAGAAGATCATGACCTTGCGCCGGTAGCGCGCCGCGCAGCGCAGCACCACCTCGGTGCCGCCGACGATCGTCTCGAGCGTCTTCACGGGCTCCTGCATGATCAGCTTCACGCCGACGGCCGAGGCCAGATGAAACACCGCCCCCGCCTCGCGCACGAGATCCTCCACCACGCGCTCGTGCAGCACCGAATCCAGGATGAAGCGGAACCGCCCCTCGCGGGCGTGCTCGCGCTCCAACCGCTCGATGTTGGCGTACTTGCCTGTGGAGAGGTCATCGAGCACAATGACCCGCGCCCCTTCGGCGAGCAGACGCTCGGCCAAATACCCCCCAATAAACCCCGCCCCCCCGGTCAGCAGATAAGTCATCCCGTTATGATCGGCCACAGGCACTCTCCCTTTGAAGGCTCATGCTGGGGAGGGGCGGGGTGGGTGCAATCGGAGAGGGGGGAAGAGGCAAAGGATGAAGTCTGAAGGATGAAGGATGAAAGGGGCGAGGCGACGGGCGTCGGAAAGGGCTGTTGACCCCCTTGGCGGACGGTCTGCCACCTGATGACTTCAAGTTCTGGCATCAGGCACCACCGGGGATGGCTCCATCCATGACGACCATCAAGTCCAAGCAACGGGTGGCCGACCACGGGGAGGTGTTCACCCCGGATTGGCTTGTATCGGCCATGCTCGATCTGGTGAAGGACGAGTCCGAGCGCATCGACTCGCGCTTCCTCGAACCGGCCTGTGGCAGCGGCAATTTCCTCGTCCAGATCCTTCAGCGCAAGCTGGCCGCCGTCGAACGCAAGTACGGCAGGAATGACTTCGAGCGGCGGCACTTCGCCCTCCTCGGGCTGA
>CAYTRP010000048.1:11887-13214 GCA_964440195.1 uncultured Candidatus Sumerlaeota bacterium | reverse complement strand
CGCAGGTGAGGTTCTCGCTGAAGTCCTTGTCGAAGAAGTAGCCGATGAGGAGGTGGGAGCAGAGGCCGACGCCTTCCCACCCGATGAACATGACGGGAAGGTTGGCGCCGAGCACGAGGATGAACATCGAGGCGGCGAAGAGGGAAACGTAGGAAAAGAAGCGGGCGTAGCCGGGATCGAGGTGCAGGTGGCCGCCGTGCTTCTCCTTCATGTAACCGGTGGCATAGATGAAGACGAGGGTTCCGACGAAGGAGACGAAGCAGAGGAAGACGGCGGTGAGTTGGTCGACGCGGAAGGCCATGTCGATCGTGAAGGCGCGGTTGAGCCCAAAGGTGTTGTGGATGTCGAACCAGGTCCAAAGGGTGACGGTGTGGCCCATCCAGTGGGAATCGTGGTGGGCGAGCTCGATGACCTCGAAGAGGATCGCGAAGGAGATGGCGCAGCAGGCGGCCATGGAGATCCAGGCGACGTGACCCGCCAGGGCCCCGAGGCGACGCACCCCCAGCCCATTGACCAGGGCGGCCATGAGCATGATGGTTGGAATGAGCCAGACAAAGTCGATCATGTGATGGTCACTGTTCCTCTTTGCGCGCGGTGATGCTGATCACGTTCTGCCACGGTACCAGGCTGCGACTGCCTTGCTCGTCGGCCTCGAACAACAACCCGACCGGGCCGACGGAGACGATCTCGACGGGTGCGATGGTTGCGTTGCCGCGGGCCCTTTGCGCTCCCGACCGCGTGATGATGAAGCTGGGCACCTCGCGGAACTCGACGTCGACATATCCTTTCACCTGCTGGGAACCAAGGATCGCGGCGAGTTCGCCTGAGGCCTTGGGTGAACAACAACAAAGGGCGATCAAGGCGAGGCCCCCCCCGAGGTCAGCGTGCGCCCAGCGCGATGAAGAGCGCGGGGAACAGGCCAAAGAGGAAGATCATGAAGGAGGAGACGGCGATGACAAAGGAGGACCCGGGCTGGATGCCGACCCCCTCGCCGGCCAGTGGCTGGCCTTCCTCGGGCTCGAGCATGTACATGTTCACGATGACGCGCAGGTAGTAGTAGGCCGAAAGGGCGCTCATGAGCATCGCGATGATCGCGACGGCGTAGAGGCCGGCATACATGGCTTCCTTGAAGACGATGAACTTGCCCCAGAAGCCGATGGTGGCCGGGATGCCGAGGCCCATGAGGCTGATGAGGGCGAGGGCCATCGAGAAGGCGAGGAAGGGCTTGCGCCTGGAGAAGCCGCGATAGTTGGCGATGGAGCCTTCGCCCTCGGGGCCCATGTACGAGAGGATGCCCCAGACGACGATGTTGAGTGTCGTGTAGGCG
>CAYTRP010000048.1:0-11877 GCA_964440195.1 uncultured Candidatus Sumerlaeota bacterium | reverse complement strand
GGGGTCCGCAAACACGTCGGCCGTGACGAGGGTGGAGGCCGCCCCGGTCATGTAGCCGCCGTGGGCGATGGAGGAGTAGGCCATGAGCCGCTTGAAGTTCGTCTGGACGAGGGCACCCAGGTTGCCCCAGACCATGGAGACAACGGCGACGCCCGTGAGGACGAATCCGGATGCGGCCGGGAACGGGGGCCAGAATGACAGGACCTCGATCATGTGGACGAGGAATGCGAAGGCGGCGATCTTGGATGCCGTCGCGATGAACATGGCCACGACGGAGGGGGCGCCTTCGTAGACGTCGGGAGCCCACATGTGGAAGGGCGCGAGGGAGAGCTTGAAGCAGAGGCCGACAAAGAGAAGCGAGAAGCCGGCAAACAACCACATGGGGTTGAGGGGGACGACCCTGGTGACGGGCGCGGGTTCGGTGATCATGACGCCATCGATGACACGGGAGACCGGGGCGGAACCAAAGACGAGCCGCTCGCCGGCGAAGAGGACCTCGTTCATGCCCAGCTCGTAGCTGAACATGTCGCGGGGAAGGGAGACGGCGCGTCCGGCCTCGCGATCGGCGACCATTGTCTCAAGGACGCCCTTGCCGCCGAAGATCTGCGTTGTGCCGGTTGCGCCAAAGAGGAAGGCGATGCCCAGGACCAGGAAGGCGGAGGCGAATGCCCCGAGGATGAAGTACTTGAAGGCGGCCTCGCCACTGCGGCGCGCGCGGCGGTCCATGCCCACCATGGCGTAGAGCGAGAGGGAGAGGATCTCGATGCAGATGAAGGCGACGAAGAGGTCGTTGGCGACGCAGAGCATCGTCATGCCGAAGACGGCGAAGAGGAGCAGCGCGTAGAGTTCGCCGGCGGGGAGCCTGCGGCGGCGGATGACGGGCGGGGCCATCATCGCGAAGGCAAGGCCCGCGAGACAGATGACCATGGCGCCAAGGTTCCCGAACTGATCGGAGCGGAGCATGCCGTCGAGGAAGGGGCGCCGGGTGCTTCCAAGCACGTCGAGATAGAAGAGGGTGCCCGTGAAGAAGAGCGACCCGCCGGTGAAGTAGGTCAGGATGGAGTCGCGCCTCCCGGCGGACATGGCGCGGAAGACGACCTGAAGGAGGGCGTCGAGGGACAGAAGCAGGATCGCGGCAACCAGCAGCACCGCGAACGGGAGCACCATGTCGAGACTGACAGCCGGGATGTAGGCGGTGATTTGTTGGTTCATGGATGGTGGAATGAATGGTCCGGGCGATGGGTTGCTGAATCAGCCGTGAAGGAGGTCGAGTTCCTCGACGCGGATGTGACGTCTTGAGCGGAACAGCGCGATGAAGATGGCAAGCCCGACGCCCGCCTCCGCGGCCGCGATGGTCATGACGAAGAGGACGAGGACGCCGGCCTGCATGAGCCCGTATTGCATGGCAAAGGCAACGAAGGCGACGTTGGCGGCGTTGAGCATCAGCTCGACGTTCATGAAGACGGAGATGGCGTTGCGCTTCCACATGACGCCAATGACGCCGATGGAGAAGAGGATCGCGGCCATCAGGAGATAGAACTCGAACATGGCTTCCATGGGGGTCAGGCCGTCTCCTCGGCGTCGAGTTGGTACTCTTCCCCTGTCTCTGGGTCCGTGCGGCGCCCCATGACGACGGCGCCGATGACGGCAACAAGCAGCAGCACGGAGGTCAGCACGAAGGGAACCGCGTACTTGGTGGTGAGCAAGGTGGCGATCTCCGCGACCGAGGGGGCGGTGCGGGCGACGCCCTCGAGGTCGGCGGCGCTGGTGCGGATGGCAAGGAATGAAAAGAGCAGCGCGGCGAAGAAGACCGTGGCCATGACGCCGGCCCAAAAGCGCGGGGCGCGCAGGTACCAGGGAATGACCTCCGCCTCGCGCAGGTTGAGGAGCATGATGACGAAGAGGAAGAGCACCATGATGGCGCCGGTGTAGATGATGACCTGGAAGATGCCGACGATTTCCTGGCCCATCATGATGTAGTGCATGGCGAGCGAGAGCATGACGAGGACGAGCGCCATGGCCGAGCGGACGGTGTCGCGGCTGAGGAGCACCATGAAGGCGCTGCCAATGGTGACGAGGAAGAGGATCCCGAAGATCAGGAAGTGAGGGCCCATGGGTCGGCCTTGGCCTCCTTGTCGGATTCGGGAGTCACGTGCGAGATGTACGGGTCGTACACGTGGTAGTCTCCAAAGCCCTTTTCCGGCGCGTCGAGCATGTCGGTCTTGTGGGCGATAAAGTCGGTTCGCCGGTCCGAGGCGAGTTCGTACACTGGGCCCATGACGATGGCATCCTCGGGGCAGGCTTCCTCGCAGAAACCGCAGAAGATGCAGCGGAGCAGGTGGATCTGGTAGATCTCCGCGAAGCGTTCGCCGGGCGAGACGCGGTTGTTGGGAGAGTTCTCCCTGGCCTCGAGGTAGATGGCCTCGCTGGGGCAGACCGCGGCGCAGAGCGCGCAGCCGACGCAGCGCTCCAACCCGTCGGAGTAGCGCTGGAGGCGGTGACGCCCGCGGAAGAAGACGGGTTGCTCGCGGCGCACCTCGGGATATTCAACCGTTACCATCCCCTTCCGAAAAAGGGAGGTGAAAACGTGGCGGCTTGCGATGCCGAATCCCTTGACGAGTTCGAGGAGCATTGGCTCACACCTTTGAGTTCCACACCATTCGCGGGCTTGTGGCCCCTTCAGCAACCAAACGATCCATCAGGCCCCGAGGCATTCCTGTCAGGAAGCGGAGGGCACGGCAGAACTGCTCTTGTCGGGAGCGTAGTAACGATACTTGCGGGTGAGGCGCGCGCGGCGACGGGCCGCCCACGTGCGATCCGCGACCACCAAGACGATGAGGGTGACGAGGCCGAGGACGAGTTTCCAGTCATTTATCGCCTGGCTGATGGATTCGGACAAGGGCACGCCTTCGACGGGGGACGAGGACACAAGACACACCACCACGGCAACGAAGACCGCGGTGAGGGCGACGTTGACGAGACCGGCGGGGAGCATGATCTTCCAGCCGAGGTTCATGACCTGGTCGTAGCGCAGCCGGGGGTATGCGGCGCGTGCCATGATGAAGACGAAGAGGAAGGCGCCGATCTTGAGGGCAAGGCCAAGGGGGGCGAGGAACGCGGCGAGAAGCATCGGGAGCGTCTCGGGGATGGTGACGGCCGCCTGGCTGTTGGCGTAGAAGTGGATCGGCGCGCCGATGACGGCGGCGGCCCATTCCATCGGCACAAGGTGGTATCCACCGAGGAAGAGCGTGGCCGCGACGGCGGAGGCGGTGATCATGTTTGCGTACTCGGCCAGGAAGAAGAGCGCGAACTTCATGGAGGAGTACTCGGTGTGGAAACCGCCGGTGAGTTCGGCTTCGCCCTCGGCAAGGTCGAAGGGGAGGCGGTTGGTCTCGGCGAAGATGGCGATGAGGAAGAGGACGAAGCCGAGGGGCTGTGCGAAGATGTTCCAGTTCCACCAGAAGCCGGACTGGCTGTCGACGATGTGGTACAGGTTGAGGCTGCCGACGAGGAGCAGCACGCCGATGATGGAAAGGGACATGCTGAGTTCGTAGCTGATCATCTGGGCCGAAGCGCGAATGCCGCCGAGGAGCGACCACTTGTTCTCCGACGACCAACCGGCCAGCGTGATGCCATACACGCCGATGGAGGCGATGGCGAAGACGTAGAGGATGCCGATATTGGGATTGGTGACGGCAAGGGGCATGGCACTGGAGGGAGTCCAGAAGGACTGAAGGCCAAGGAGCGTGTAAAACTCGAGGAGGGCCTGCCCCTCGATGATCGGCCCCCAGGGGATGATGCACATGGCAAGGAAGGCCGGAACGAGAACGATGGCGGGCGCGAGGAGGTAGAGGGTGCGGTCGGCTCCGGCGGGGATAAAGTCCTCTTTCATGAGGAGCTTTGCGCCGTCGACGATGCCCTGCAGCAGGCCGAAGGGTCCGACCCGGTTTGGACCGGGGCGGTCCTGGACGTAGCCGATGATCTTGCGCTCGGCCCAAATGATGAGGGGAATGATGCCGAGGACATGGCCAAGGATGAGGGCGATCTTGATGATGGCGCCCGTAATAATGAGGGCGTTTTCCGGGCCTCCGGTGACGGCGCCAAGGAATTGGAAGAGGGGTGAGAGATCGAGAAGTGTCATCGAGGCCGAGGGCGCTCCCGAGGGCGCGAGATTGAGAAAAAAATCACAAGGTACCCCAGCGGGGGCGGAGTGTTTTCGCCCCTCCCCACGCTGTCAACGCCTTATTCCTGACTCCTGCCGGCGGCACCCGCGACCAGTTCGGCGCCCTGATCGGGAGCGCTTTCCGCGAGACCCTCCAATCGCACGGCAACGGGCCCGGCAAGCGAAGAAGCATCGAAAGGCCCATAGGTGCCCCCCGAGAGATACACGGTGCCGCGGGCGGGACCCTTGGAGATCCTGATCCCGACCTTGGCCCTGACGCCTTCGGCATGGATGACGGCAAACTGACCATCCTTGAGACCCAGTTCGGCGGCGTCTGCCGGGTGGAGTTCGGCGAAAGACTTCGGGAGGAGGACGTTGGCAATGATTGCGCGGTCGGCAAAGTAGCCGCGACCGGAAATGTGGGGGCCCCATGTGAGGAGCAATTGCTGGCCACGGGTTACACGACCGGTGCGCGGAGCAGGAAGTTCGACATTGGGAACCCGTGCACGAAGGCGCAACCCGTCGGTGCGGTAGCTGCCCGGGTTGTAGAGCTTGGAACGGTTGCGCGCCTGGCTGGCATGTTGGCGCTTGGCGAAGTGGGCGACGTTGCTGCTGCCCTCGAGCTCGAGTTCCGCAAGGGTCAGTGTAGAATCGGGAGCGAGAGCAAGCCGTGCCTGTGCCCAACACTCCTCGGCGGTCTCGGCACCGAACTTGGCACCCGCGCCGGCGGCCCGGCCCAGACCGGTGAGGATTTGCCACCCTTCACGGCTGTCGCCCCTGGGGGCTTCGGCCTGCTTGAGAAGGGCGATGGAACCCTCGGCGTCGGCCATGACACCGTTGCGCTCGATGTTGGTGGCCAGCGCGAGGAACACCGATGCCTGCTCGGAAACGGGGCTGGAGAAGGAGTCGATGACGACGAGTGACTGAAGACGGGCCAGTGCGGCGGCCAGACGCTGCTGGTCCTTGAAGTAGCTGAGGGAATCGGCACCCACGACGAGGAGCGCACGGATGCGACCCTGCTCCATGGCGACGAGGAGTTCCTTGCCCGGGACGGCACCTTCCTCCGGCTCGGCGCCAACGGCATGGAGGCCGACAGCGTTGCGGGCGGAAACGACGGGGAGGTATCCCCACGCCGCGCCGAGCGCCCGGCGAAGACGAATGGCGGCGGGGACCTCGTCGGGTGCGTTCAAGCCGGCAAAGTCTTCGAGGCCCTGCACGAGCAGTCCACGTCCCGCCTTGGTGAGCGTGTCGACCAGGGTCTGGGCGACGGATTTCTCGACGTGAAGTGCATCGGCGAGGGGGGCGACGTCGCCGGAGGAGATGGCGGCGGCGAGCTTCTCGACGGCATCGGCGGTGGCGCCTGGAAGGACGTGGAAGCGTTCGGTGGCATGATCGGCGAGGTAGGCGTCGTGGTGATGGCCGATCAGGATGATGGTCTTCTCAAGTCGACGGCCGAGTTCCTGCAACCGCATGGCGAGCGCGGGCGATTGGGCAACGAGATTGCCCCCGACCACGAGGACCACTTCGGGATCGTGCTCAAGGTCGCCGTCCGCCGCGTCGAGGGCGAGGCTGACGGCGTCGGCGGCCTCGGTGCTGGCGAACATGGCACGCCAGTCGATGTTGCCCGTGTTCAGGACTTCGCGGGCAAAGCGCTTGGCGAGGAAGGCTTCCTCAATCGTGAGGCGTGATCCAAGAGCGACGGCGACGGACTGGGAGCCTGAAGAGTCCCTGACACCGAGAAGCTCGCGTGCGGCGGTGGCGAGGGCATCCTGAAAGGAGGTGGGGCCAAGGCGCCCGGCGCGACGCACCATCATGTCGTCGATGCGCGATTCATGAAAGCCGTAGTCGCTGCCGAAGCGGCCCTGGTTGCAGATAAACTCCTCGGTGTCCTCGTTGATGGTGAAATCGGCGTGGCGCTTGCGCGAGGGGGGAGTCGTGCGGTAAAGCTTGCCGTTGCGGGTCCATGTGGTGACCTTGCAACCGGAGGAGCAGCCGTCGCAGGTGGATTGGGTTTGCTTGAGTTCCCAGGGGCGCGCCTTGAACCGGTAGGGGCGGCTGGTGAGGCAGCCGACGGGGCAGAGGTCGATGACGTTGCCCGAGAAGATGTTGGAGACGGGTCCCTGTCCAAAGGTGCCGATGTAGTTCCCGTCGCCGCGACCGAAGACGCCCATGACGTGCTCGCCGCCGACTTCGTCGCAGAAGCGGACGCAACGGGTACACATGATGCACCGGTTGCGCTCGATGTCGATGAGAGGGTCCGCCTGGGGCTTGACGAACTTGCGCTTCTTGTCGGCCATGCGGGTGTGACCGGTGCCGTACTCCATGCTGTAACGCTGGAGCTGGCATTCGCCGCCACGGTCGCAGATGGGGCAGTCGAGCGGGTGGTTGACGAGGAGGAACTCCATCATCCACTCGCGGCTCTCCTTGGCGACGGCGCTCTCGGTGCGGATGACCATCCCCGGGGCGACGTGCGTCTGGCAGGCGATGACGGGCTTCGGCGACTTTTCCATCTCGACGAGGCAGAGGCGGCAATTGCCCGCGATGGAGAGGGCGGGGTGCCAGCAATAGTGCGGCACATAGACGTCCTCGCGATGGCAGACGTCGATAATGGATTCGCCCCTGCGCGCCTTCACTTCGCGGCCATTGAGGCTGAACGTGATGATCTCGCTCTCGGGAAGTCCCTCAAGCGATTCCATGACCTGTCGCGCGGGGGGCGGATAGACGATGGTGGCTCCGGTACCGGGTGCCTGAAGGGTTGGCTTGCTCATGGGTCGAATCCTTGGGCTATGGTCCTGCATCTTGAGTGCACGCGGCCGGTGTCACTCAACCGGCGCGGTGAAAAAACTCCATGTTGTCAAAACCCGCCGAACACGCGGGCACGTACGTCATCCCCGTCGAACGAACCAACTCCACCACCTTGCCATGATCGACCAGCTTCGGATGAAACTCCACGATCATGTGCCGCACGCGGGAGAGCCATGAACGATCGCCCTCCAGAAGCGCCTGTTCCCCACCCTCAATGTCCATCTTCAACAGATCGACGCCCGACTCCCCCACCGTCTCGTCGAGCACCCGCGCCAGGCTCACCGCCTCGACACGCGTGCCCTTGTCAGACACCCGCCCCATGTTGCTCATCTCCGAATTGCTGAAGAAGACCTCGCCGTCCCGTGCCGCGGCCGCAGCCTCATAGAACCGCGCATCGATTCCATTGGCCTTGGCGTTTCGCCGCGCGATCTCCATGTTCTCCCGCACCGGTTCCACCCCCACCATCACCGTGGGGCCATACTGCCGGTGATACCACACCATCGTCAGGCCGATATTGCATCCGAGGTCGATGTAGGACTTGAGCGGTACTTGCATGGGAAGCCGATAAGCCTCGTGAAGCCAGACTTCTCGAAGCGTCCAGATGTCGCCGCGATTGAGCCGGTATGTCAGCTCGGTCCCACCTTTCAAGCGAACCCGCCTCGAGCGATTCAGCGACCCCGGGACCAAGCGCGCGCAAAGCCGGAAAAGCGGGCCCTTCTGCAAAGCCAGGTCCATGGACAAACGAACGAAATCCCGCAAGGAGGCAGTCACGCGCCATGCCCGCCGGATGTCTCCGGCAAGGCCACCAAGACGCTCTGTCAGTCCGCCTGCCATGCAGTCTCCGCCTATCCGAAGGTTGGCCTTGATCCTTACAGCACCGGCATCTTCTCGAACCGCTCGTTCACGAACCTGCCGTTGCTCATCCAGTGGCGTTTGTTTTCGTAGGGGCACTTGCCCAGGCGAATGTGTTCCTCGAATTCCTCGCGGAACTGGAGGAGTGCGGAACCGACGGGCCATGCCGCGGCATCGCCGAGGGCGCAGATGGACTTGCCACTGATCATGCCGCTGCCGGGCTTGCCTTCGCCCGCGATGGCGTAAAGCGAGTCGAGGTCCTGCGAGGTGCCCTGGCCCTTTTCCAGCCGGCGGAGGATCTTGTGCATCCACGAGGAGCCCTCGCGGCAGGGGGTGCACTGGCCACAGGATTCGTGATGGTAGAAGTGCGCCAGGTTCGCCACCGCCCACACCGGACAAACCGTGTGGTCGCAGACCATGACGGCGGAGGACCCGAGCATCGAGCCCGCGGCGGCCACACCCTCGTGGCTCATCGGGATGTCGATCTGGTCAGGCTTCAACCACGGCACCGACGAACCGCCCGGGATCACGAACTTCAGGTCGTGGTCATTGCGAATGCCGCCGCAGATGTCATAGATCAATTGGCGCAGCGTCACCGTCGGAGGCAACTCGTACACCCCCGGCTTCTTGACGTGCCCCGACACCGAATAAAGCCTCGGCCCCGTCGTGCGCTCGTGCGTCCACTGCTTGAACCAATCGGCTCCATGGCGCAGGATGAACGGCACGTCGATGATTGTTTCCACGTTGTTTACGACCGTTGGCTTCGCGTAAAGTCCCGCCACGGCCGGGAAGGGTGGCTTGAGCTTGGGATAGCCGCGATAGCCTTCCAGACTCGTGATGAGAGCCGTTTCCTCGCCGCAGATGTAGGCGCCGGCGCCGCGGTGAACGACGAGGTCGAGGTGCTTGCCCTGGATGCCGAAGATGTCCCTGCCGAGGTAGCCCTTTTCGTAGGCTTCGGCGACGGCCTTCTCGAGGATGTGGGCTCCCTTGTAGTACTCGCCGCGAATGTAGATGAAGGCCATTTCGCTTTCGAGGGCGACGCAACTGCAAATGATGCCCTCGATCAGCGTGTGGGGCCGCTGTTCCATGAGAGGGCGGTCCTTGCAGGTGCCCGGCTCGGATTCGTCGGCGTTAACGCAGAGGTAGCGGGGATAGGTGCCCTTGGGGAGGAAGCCCCACTTCATGCCGGTGGGAAAGCCCGCGCCGCCACGGCCGCGAAGCCCGGAGTCCTTGACCTGTGCGATGATGTCGGCGGGCTGCATGTCGAGGGCCTTGCGCGCGACTTCGTAGCCGCCCTGGCGCTCGTACTCGGCGATCCATTCGGTCTGGTCGGCCTCGATGTTTGGGAGCAGGACCCGTTCAAAAGGTTCGGCGGCGACGGTCATGAATCACTCCTAGAATCTTTCCGGCTGCTCAGCGGCAGTCGGCCAGGACGGCATCCAGCTTTTCAGGGGTCAGGTTCCCGACCAGTGTTTCATTGAGAAGCATGGCGGGCGCGTTGGCGCAGGCGCCGATGCATTCGACGTATTCAAGCGAGAAGCGCCCGTCGGGAGTGACCTTGTTCTTCTCGATGCCATACTTTTCGCGCAGGTAGTCGGCGGCTTCCATGGACCCGCAAATGGCGCACGAGAGCGTGTCGCACATGGCGATGTGATGGCGGCCGACGGGATGCTGGTGGAACATGGTGTAGAAGGAGACGACTTCGTAGACCTCGGCGGTGGTGCACTCGAGGATCTCGGCGACTTCCGCCATGGCGGGTTGGGGGACCCATCCAAGCTTTTGCTGGACGAGCCACAGGAGGGGGAGCATGCCAGAGCGGCGATGGGGGTACTTGGCGAGGATCCGCCCGATGCGGGGCATGTCATCCTTTAGAATCTCGATCATCGAAGACCCTTCTCTTCGGGGTGAGAATCGGCGTCGTGCTCCAGGGGGACCACCGCGAGGGTGACTCTGTCGAGGGCCAGGCGCGCCATGTAGGCGTAGAAGAGCGCGATGACGACGACAACGGGCGAGAGCGCGAGTGTCAGTCCGCCGTAATCCCCCCGCCACTGAACGGTGGAGAAGACGACGACCCATGAGGCAAACATGCAGAGGATGAGTGCCGCGGCGGAAGCAAGGCTCCACCAATAGCGGCGAACATCGGCGAAGGGCCCCACGCAAACGCGGGTTTCGATGATCCGGTGGAGGACCAGAACGATCACCGCGATGGCAATCGCGATACTCAACGATCCACCTCGCCCATGACAGGATCGAGGCTGGCGATGATGGCGACCTCGTCGGCGAGCATTTCCCCCCGGCTCATGGGATCGAGGCCGTGGAGGTTGATGAAGCTTGGGCTGCGAATGCCGAGGCGATATGCCTTCGCGCCTCCGTCGGCGACGAGATAAAAGCCGAGTTCCCCCTTCGGCCCCTCGATGGAGTGGTAAACTTCGCCCGGGGGGACCTTGAAGCCCTCCGACGCCAGCAGGAAGTGATGGATCAGGTCCTCCATCGACTTCTTCACGTTGTCCTTGGGGGGAAAGATGACCTTGGGGTTGTCGATGTTGACGGGCTCGTCCTTGAGTTGCTCGAGCTTCTCAAGGCACTGGTGACAAATCTTCCACGACTCGCGCATTTCCTTCATGCGGACCATGTAGCGGGCGTAGCAATCGCCGGCGGTCTCGATGGGTACCTCGAACTTGACCTGGTCGTAGGCGAGGTAGGGGGTGTCGCGGCGAATGTCCCAGTCGACGCCCGACCCGCGCGCGGCGGGGCCGCTGATGCCGAGGCTGATGGCGTCCTCGCGCGAGAGCATACCGACGCCCTCCATGCGCTGGACAAAGATCTCGTTGTCGTTCAGCATGGCTTCCATCTCGTCCTGCGTCTTCATGTAATTGTCGAGGAACTCGCGGACGCGCTCGCGCCACTGGGGATAGTCGCCGCGCAGGACGCCGCCCACGCGCATGTAGGAGACCGTGAAGCGCGCGCCGGAGATGAACTCGAAGATGTCGTAGAGCTTTTCGCGCTGCGTGAAACCCCACATGAAGACGGTCATGGCGCCGAGCTCGAGGGCGCTGGTGCCGACCCAAAGGAGATGGGCGGAAATGCGGGCCAACTCGCACAGGAGCATCCGGAGATACTTGCAGCGCGGGGTGACGTCGAGATCGAGCGCCTTCTCGACGGTCATGACATAGCCCGTGTTGTTGCTCATGGGGGCGAGGTAGTCCATCCGGTCGGTATAGGGGATGAACTGGTGGAAGGTCTTGAACTCGGCGTGCTTTTCCTTGGCGCGATGAAGATAGCCAAGGACGGGCGTCACGCGGGTGATGGTTTCGCCTTCGAGTTCGAGGATGAGGCGGAGCACCCCATGGGTGGAGGGGTGCTGGGGACCCATGTTGAGGGTCATCGCTTCCATGTTGGCGTACGACTGTTCAACGACGCGGGTTGCCATGAATCATCCTCTGGGGTCAACGGACAGGGGCGGATGGGCGATCGTTCAGATGTCGGATTCCTGGACGCGGATGCGCGGGACGAGAGCCTTGGGCTCCCCGGCATGGGGATCGGAGGATCGCTTGAAGTAGAAGCTCTTCACTCCGCCAAGGGGGAAGTCCTTGCGCAGCGGGTGGCCTTCCCAGTCGTCGGGCATCAGGATGCGCCGCAGGTCCGGGTGACCGCGGAAGATCACCCCGAACATGTCGAAGGCTTCGCGCTCCATGAAGTTGGCGGATTGCCAAAGAGGGTAAACGGAGTCGATGGCCGGGTCGTCCCCGGGAATGGCGGCGCGAACGCGAACGCGGTGCTTCTTGTCGACGGAATAGAGATGATAGACGGCGTCGAACCGTGGGGTCCGGCCGTGGGCGAGGTAATCGACGCAAGTGACGTAGCTCAGGAAGTCGAAGCGGAAATCGGGGTCGTCGCGCAGCAGCTCCATGATGGGGAGAAGGGCATCGCGGTCGACGAGGATCGTGATCTCGTGGTGCTCGAGGATGAAGTCAATGACCTGCCCGCCAAACTTTTCGCGGAGCTTGTTCGTCAGGAGGGTCTTGAGCGCATCGAGGTCGACTGCCATGCGGTGGGGC
>CAYTRP010000047.1:0-13355 GCA_964440195.1 uncultured Candidatus Sumerlaeota bacterium | reverse complement strand
GGGGGTTGATGCTTTTGGACCCGGGAGGTCACGCAAGCCATGAAGCCCATTTTCCTCCTCACTGATTTTTCCGACAAGGATGTCTATGTTGGTGTGCTGAAGGCCGTGATCCAGCGGCTCGCGCCGGGCAACCTGGTCATCGACCTTTGCCATCAGGTACCGCCTTTCGACGTTTTGGGCGCGACCATTCGCCTCGAGGATGCTTGGGACTATCTTCCCCGGCCGTGCGTGGTCTGTGCGGTCGTGGATCCCGGGGTGGGGGGAGTGCGCCGGGGGTTGATCGCCTGCTGCGACAATCATACGCTGATCGGGCCGGACAACGGCCTGCTGACTCCCTGGCTGCAGCGCGCGGAGTTTGTCCGCGAGTTGCTGCCCGGCGAGGACATCCGGCCGCAGGCGTCGAGCACCTTTCACGGGCGCGATGTCTTTGCCCCGGCGGCGGCCAAGATCGCGCGCGGGGACTTTCTTCAGGCCTTTTCCCGCGAGCTTGCGACTCCACCCATCCTGCTCGAAACCCACAAGCCGTGGCTCGATGAACTGCAGCGGCTGCACCTTCGCGTTGTCGCCACGGATGTCTTTGGCAATCTCGCCCTCAACCTCCGCCGCGAGGATGTCTCGGCAATCTACCCATGGCTCGAGGAGGAGATCGTCCACCTGACCATCGGCGACGAGCGCATCCATGGGCTCGCGCGCACGTTCTGCGATGTTCCCACCGGCAAGCCCCTGTTCCTTTGGAACTCCTCGCAGCGCCTGGAGATTGCCATCCGCGAGGGCAGCGCGCAGCAGACCTTCAACCTGCGGATCGGCGACGAAGTCTTCCTGCTCAGAAGGGATGTTGCCCCCTGATTGCCGCACCTCGTGCTTGCCCGCCGATAAAGGCATCGCTGTCCATGTCCCTTCATTCCCGAGTCGCCCGAGGCCTTTCGCCCGCCACCATGCCGCCCGCCTTCATCGAGGACCTTGAATCCCTCGTGCCCCCCAACGCGGACACGCCGAGCCACGTCGCCGTGGGGACCTTCGACGGGTTGCACCGGGGGCATCGCGAACTCATCACGCATGTCGCGGGGGAAGCCCGCGCGCACCGGGCGCGGGCCATGGTCTTCACGTTTCGCAATCATCCGCGCTCGGTCGTGGACCCGGCGAATTGTCCGCCGCTGATCTCGCCGTGGCCTCTGAAGAGGCGGTTGCTGGCGGCGCTTCCCGTCGATGTGGTCGTCGCGGTCGAGTTCACGCCTTCCTTCTCGGCCATCGAACCGGAGGACTTTGTCCGCGACATTCTGGTGCGGCGGTGCCAGGCGCGCAGCATCCACAGCGGGGCGAACTTCCGCTTTGGGCACAACGCGCGGGGCGACGCGGCGCTGCTGCACGACCTCGCCCGGCAACATGGGTTTGAGTACCGGCCGATGACGTTTGTCGAAATCGAGGGCGAAGCGATCAGCAGCACGCGCGTGCGCAAGTGCCTGCGCGAAGGCCACGTCGGCGAGGCGGCGCGCCTGCTGGGCCGTCCCCACCAGGTTTCCGGCACGGTCGCGGCGGGCGATCGGCTCGGGCGCACCATCGGCTTTCCCACGGCCAACATCGCGCTGCAGCCGGGGAGTTTTCTTCCGGGCGACGGCGTGTACGCCGTGGCCGTCGCGATCAATGACGAAACCACTTGCCGCCCCGCCATGATGAACATCGGTTATCGGCCCACGGTGGATGGGCGCCAGCATCGCGCCGAGGCGCATCTCCTCGACTTCGAGGGCGACCTGCTCCACGCAACACTTACCATCCTGTTCATCGAGCGCCTGCGCGACGAGAAGCGCTTTCCCGACCTGCACCACCTGCGCGAACAATTGTCGAGCGACCGCGTCAGCGCCCACGCGGTGCTGCTCGGACGCGATTTCACCCCCGCCTGACACCCGTAGCGCCCCATTCCACATCGTCCTTTTCCCTTTCACACTTCACTCCTGGTCCTTCACGTCTTCTCCATGCGCTGGGTCCTTCTCGAAAACACCCCGTGGAAACACGCGATCCGGTTGCCGGGGCATCACCTGGCGCGGTGGCTCGCCGACCGGGGCCACACGGTGGCCTACGTCGCGCCGCCGGTCTCTCCATGGCATTTTCTCTCGCCGGTGCATCGCGAGATGGCCATCCGCCGCTGGAGCATGGACGGCGCCCTCGGCACCTGGCGCGGCGAACGCCTGTTCACGGCGACGCCACGCACGTGGATGCCGGTGCATCGCCAATGGCCGTTTGACGGTGTGATCCCGTGGAACGCGAGTGAGAGCGCAACGCGACCGCGCTTCTCAGCCCTGCTGCGCGAGGCGGGATTCGAGCGCCCAGACGTGCTCGTGATGCACAACATGCTCCTTCCCCACATGCCCGCCGTGCTGTCGCCGCGACTGTTCGTCTTCCGCCTTGAGGACGACATCGCGGGCTTTCCGGGCATGCCCCGCGTGGTCGTCAAGCGCAGCCCGCGCCTGATGGCCGACGCCGACCTCGTCACCCACTCCGCGATCCAATCGGAGCTGCGCGCGCGCTCGGCCGGCGCGCGCAACCTGCTCTTCCTCCCCAATGGCGTCGACACCGGGCGCTTCCAGCGTCCCGATCAACTCCCGCCGCGTCCGCGCGACCTGCCCCCCGGCCCCGTCGCCATCTTCGTCGGCGCGCTCTCGTCCTGGTTCGATCGCGATCTGCTCGCCGACACCGCGCGCCTTCTCCCGCACTGGAGCTTCGCACTCGTCGGACCCGCCGACAGCGGATTCCGCCGCTTTCACGACGTGCCCAACATCCACCTCCTCGGCCCCAAGTTGCAGGAGCTTGTTCCGCCCTATCTTTGGCACTCCACCGTCGGCATCATTCCATTCAAGCGCCAACCGGTCGTGGAGAGTTTTTGCCCGCTCAAGCTCTTCGAATACCTCGCCGCGGGATTGCCCACTGTTTCGCGACGCTGGACCGAGATGGAATCCCTCGCCAGCCCCGCGCACCTGGTCGAGTCGCCGCGGGAATTCGCGGATGCCCTGGAGCACGCGCGCGCGCACGCCGACACCACGCGCGGGCATCACGCCGCCTGGGCCGCGGAGTACAACTGGGATCGTCTCTTTGCAAAGTTGCTGGATAAAATTGAAGGAATGCTGACGCCTTCGGGGGCATCCTGAACACGGGGCTGTTGCCTTGCCGCATGACGGGCTGCCGGCAGCGGGATGATGCCACCGCCCTGTTCCGGCATCCAGAGCGTAGGACCCCACTGCGAGCCTGCGTGCTTCGCCATGGCTATGGCATTTTCGACATGTGTGAGCCGATTGCAAAATAAAGCGGCTGGGATATCTTGCTCCAGACCGGTTCGGTTCAGTGTCTCTTCAAACCACTTTGCTCTATGGTGTATCCCAATCCTGGGCTCGCCAGACTCCTGTCTGGCTATGGCCTGTCGTCAAATGATGTTGCGCGTGTGCGGTGTGGGGGACTTCGCTGGGGTTTCCGACCCCGCGAACGAGGAGAGTTCCGCCCATGTCCACCGCCACCACTCGCGATGGGCGCAAAAGGGCGTCTGGGAGCGGGTTTTCAAGGCCTTGTCCACCGATCCCAACAACGAGTACGCCATGATCGACGCCACCATTGTCCGCGCCCACCAGCACGCGGCGGGGGGAAAAAAAGCAGACCCCGAGGCTGAATGCATCGGCAGAAGCAAGGGCGGGCCGACCACCAAGATCCACGCGGCGTGCGACGCCTTGGGCAACCCCCGGCCTTTCATCTCACGGCGGGCCAGGCGCACGACCTCGACGGCGCCGACGCCCTTTTGCCCGGCCTGCTGGAGACGGTGGAGGCGGTGATCGCCGACAAGGCCAACGCGGTCAGCCCCCGCGACTACGACCGCCACCTCTACAAACGCCGCCATCTTCCTCGGCGCCATTCACCTCGCAGCCGCCGCCGTGTGGCTCATTTGACGACACGCCCTACCGGCGGGACTTGTTCGTTGCCTTTTTCGCCCGGGCCTTGGCGGCTGGCTTTTGAGCGGGCTTGGCGGCGCGCTTCGGGGCGGACCTGTGGGCCGCCGTGGCCTCAAGCGCCTCCCGGGCGGCGCGCGCCTTGAGTCGCGGATCCAGTTCGTGGCGCTTTTCCGCGTACAACTGGATCGCGTGGCGGATTTGCTTGTGCGCCACCTCGACGGATTCCCAACCCAGGGACAGGGTGCGAGACCCTTCGAGGTCCTTGTACACCGCGAAGAAATGCGCCACTTCCTTCAGGAAATGCGGCGGCACGTCTTGCAGCGTGTAGATGTTGCTGAAGAACGGGTTGTTCGAGGGCACGCACAGGATCTTGTCGTCCGGCTCGCCCTTGTCGAGCATCCGGAAGATGCCCACGGGGCGCGCCTCGACGATGCAGCCGGTAAACGTCGGCTCATTGACCAGCACGATGGCGTCGAGGGGGTCCTGGTCCTCGTAGTACGTCTGCGGGATCAGGCCATACTCGCCCGGATAGATCATCGGCGAGTAGAGCGTGCGGCTCAACGTGTAGAGGCCGGACTCCTTTTCGAGCTCGTACTTGTTGCGCGAGCCCTTGGGAATCTCGACGAGCACATTGACTTTCTCGGGGGGATTGGGCCCGGGGGGAAGGTCGTGCCAGGGATGCATGGGCGATCCAGTGCGTTCGGGATGGTGACGAGGGAGACAATGCTTTCGCGTGGCCCCATGGAGCCAGCCGGCCGCGGGGGCTGTCAAGGGACGAGGAATCGGACGACCGGCTCATCAAGCTCGCCAAGGCTATGAATGAGTCGAACCGGGGTTCTCCGTGCCGTTCGCAGGAGGTGCCGCGGATTCCATCGCCTTCAGTTCCGCGACCACGCGATCGCGCATCCCGACAAGCGTGCTCATGTTTGCTTGGCCGACGGCATCATCGATCCCGCAGCTTTTCAGTTCGGCGATGCGATGATCCCAACGCGCAATCTCGGCAACGAGGCCTGCCCGCGCCGTTTCCAAGCTGACAGGTGCCTGATGTGTGGGGGTTTTGATCACGGCCAGACTCCATTTGCCGGAATTATCGGAGGACTCGTGCCGATTGTCAAGACCACGAACCCCTTGAAGGCGCGGGTCTGGTAGACAAGGCCGGACGCCTTGTCATACGGCCGAGTCATCCCCCATGTCCTGAGGGCCTCAAGGCGCACAGATTCATTCAGCCGGCTTCGCGAATCGTCCGCCGGATAATTGGCCCACAAGAAGGCATGGCAACCAAAGCGTGGTTTTGTCTGCTCCCTCGCGCCCACGAGCGCCGTGAACGCCTGCAACCCGCCAGAATCAAGGCGCCTCAGATCGTCCGCACGACAAAAGGACCACAGGTCAATGTCGTCAGGGTCCGGCTTTTCCTCCACAAACGAGCCATTCACCCAAATGGTGAGATCGATTCCAAATACTCGAACTTCGGCAAGCCACTGCGCGAGGCCCTCGCATAGCCGCTCTTGCGTACGAGATGCTGGAAATCGTCCTGAAAACCGAGCCTTCATTTCATCAATGCCGATCGGGTAGGCCCCCGGCGGAAGTACCCTCCAGGGATACTCGCTCCCTGTTTGAACGAAGGGCGGAAGATCCATGCCAGGTGCCTAACCCGATCAGGAAATCATGTCCTGCCTGACGACGTTTGGGACTCCTTAACCCGCCTGCAACTTCGCGGCGATCTCGCGCGACTCGCGCGGCACGTCCACGAACCAGCGGCGGATGTCGCCCAGGTCTGACTCCTTGCTGCGGTTGCGCCACAGCCGTTCGTACTCGGGGAAGAAGGCCTCCACATCCCGTGCAAAGGCGATCAACTCCGCCGCCAACTCTCCGTTTGGCGCGCCCGCATTCGTCGCGATTGCCCTCCGCAGATGCGTGCGACGCCCCACCAGCACGTTCATCCGCGACGCGTTCAGCAACTCCTCCACGATCCAGCGCTCGCCGATTCCCCGCGCGAGCATCGACTCGTACAAGCGCACGCCGTTCCGCCCCTCGCGAATCAACCGGTCCGCTCCCTCCTCGGGGATCACGTACCAGTTCCTCAGCGACTCCTCCGACTCGATGGGCCAGAAGAACGCCGTCCATGTCCCGTTGGACACGCTCTGGTCGCGCATGTTTTGGATCACGGCGCGGTCCGCGGAGCCGAACATCTGGTGGTTCCACGCCGCGTCGAACTCTTCCTGCCCGGGCGTGTTCACGTTCCACGACATCGACGCCCCCAGGGCAAACCCGTGCAGGGATCCCGCCAGGTGATTGAAGTGCCCGTGGTCGCCCCAATCGGTGTTGAGCAGCCCGATCGCCCCGTGGCGATGACCCGCCTCGGCGTATCGGCGGATGTTCAGGTCCGCGTTGTTCACGTCGTTCATCACGCGCCGCCAGCCGCTGGTGCCGGGGCACACGTAGAAGTCCAGCTCCGCGTCCGCGAAGAGCTTGCAGCTCTCGAAATCCGCGTTCGCCGAGTAGCCCCAGTTCAGCAGGATGGTGTCCTTGGGGATCTCGGGCACCAGCGTCGGATGCTGCTTCACGATGTCGCCCCAGAACATCATCCGCTTGCCGTGGCTCTTCGACAATTCATTCAGCCACTTGATGTGGTCGAGGTAGAGGATCCCCGCGCCGCCGCGCTGCCCGGCCAGGTCCGTCGTCTTCCCCTTGCCGAGGTCATACGTCTCGTCGGCGCACACGTTCACGAACGGCGCGTCGAACAACGGCAGGTATTCGTCATGCATCATCTTCAGGATTTCCAGCGCCTCGGGGTTGCCGATGTCGATCGTCGCCCCGTGCATGCGCTGGTTCCACGTCATTTCCTCCCACGTGACGGGCAGTTCCACATCGGCGAGATGCCGGTACTCGGGGAGCGCGAACACGCCCGCCATGTGTCCGAAGGACTGGAGGCTGGGCACAAAGAGGACGCGGCGGTCCTGGCAATACTTTTGCAGCTCAAGGATCTCCTCGGCGGTCAGGCCGTCGGGATTCTGGGCAATCGCCGGGTTGAACCGGAACATGTAGGGGTGCTCGATGTAGAGCTGGAACTGGTTCACCTTCATCGCGGAGAGGTAATCCACCATCCACTTCAGCGTCTCCAGCTTCGGCACCTTCCCGCGCGAGACGTCATGGTACACGCCACGGTTGGGAAAGTCCGGCGAGTCCTTGATCGCCAGGCGCGGCAACCGCGATCCCGACTGGTTCACGACCTGGACCAGCGTCTGGATGCCGTAGAACAAGCCCTCCGCGCCGTGCCCATGCACCTCGGCCACGCGGTCGCCGATGGCGAGCGTGTAGGAGTCGCGCTCGATGGGATCCTCCGGCCGCGCGGCGGCCACCGCCAGCACGATGTCGCCCGCGCGCGGCTGCGTGTCGCGCCCGAGGCGGTCGAGCTGGTAGGCAAAGCCCGTCGTCGAGCGGATCGCGTCGCGCAGGCGCCGCGCCGCGAGGAACTCGGGCGTCTCCACCGGTTGGGGAAGAAAGATGCGGCCGCCGGGCAGGAGGGAGAGCTCCCCCTCCTGCCGCGTCAGTTCCTTGGGCTGCGGGATCAGCCACAGGTCCTCGGCCGACACGCGCTGCATGCCCAGCAGCAGGATGCCGATGGTCGCCAGGCAACAGAAGGCGGAAAGCCAGTCGTGAAACATGTAATCCCCCTTTGGAAATCAAGAGATGGGTTGTTGAAAGACAACGCAACTTGGCAAATTCAAAAAGCCGTGGTTCCCGGGCGGCCAAGCGGCTCCTCCACCGGGGGTGGGGGCGTGCCGGATGTCCTCCCTGGGAATGCGTACCCCGAGCACTCGTGGGCGAACCGCCCGGGTTGGTTACCGGGCGGTCTTCTTCGCCGCCTTCTTGGGTGCTGCCGCCTTGGGGGCGGCCTTCTTCGCGGGGGCCGCCTTCGGCGCTGCCGCCTTGGATGCCGGCTTGGGAGCCGTGGTCGCGGCCGGTGCCTTCACCGCAGCCTTCTTCGCCGCCGTCTTTACCGGTTGGGCCTTGACCGGCTGGACTTTCGCCGGTTGGGCCTTCGCGGGTTGGGCTTTTACCGGCTGGACCTTCGGGGCGGCTGGCTTTGCGGGCCCGGGCTTCGCCTTTTGCGCTTTCGGGGGCGGCACCTTGGCGGCAGGCGCAGCCGCGACGGGGGCAGCCTTGGCCGGAATCGCCTTGGCGGCAACCACCTTGCCTCCCGGCGTGACTCTTCCGCTCCTGCGCGCCAAGACCGGCGCTGCCGGGGCCTTTGCCGGTTCCGGGACGGCCTTGGCAGGCACCGCCTTCGGTTCCGCCGCTTCCGCCTGTCCCTTTGAACGGCCCGAGCCTCCGCGACGCCCACGGCGTCCCGACGACTTGGCCTGTGATTCCGGGGCGGCCGCGCCAGCCTTCGGCGCTTCCACTTCAACATGGGCCGGATCACCAACGCCCAGCACCGGCTCCTCGCGGTGGGTCTTGGCCACCAGCGGCGCCACCGGCGACGTTCCCCAAGTGCCGAGCACCTTGATCTTGCGCGCCATCGGCACGTGCGGATTTTCCGGGGGAGGGGCGTTGGCCAGCAGGAAGGGCGACGAGCGCCGCGCCTTCTTGAACACCGGCGAGGCCTGCGCGGTTCCCCAATTGTTCACGATACGCACCTTGCCCGTCCCCCCGGCAAGCGGTGCATCCCCCGCCTCCGCGGCGGGCGCGGGGCGGCGGCCGGGATGCGTGGGGCGCGGCTTTTGGCGGCGCTGGTCGTCGGGGACACGCGCACCGAGGTCATCGGTCTTTTTCGGCGAACCGGGCGGATGGGTCGGTGCCGCGCCCTCGCCCTCCAGGATGAAGTTCACCGCCTCGCGCACCACGTCGTCCTCAAGCTCGATTTCCTCGTCGAGGATCCCTGCGATGGGCGTGCGGTCCGGATCGAGTTCCTGCGGGGCGAAACCCTCCGCCGCGAGTCCCTCCATCGGCGTCGACACCTCGGCACCGGGCACCTCGGGTCCTCCACGGCGGCGGCGGCCTCCGCGACGACCACGGCGCGTGCGGCGGCGCGCATCTTCCTCGCCCTCCGGCGTTTCATCGGTTGGGCGCGGGGGGGCGGGTCGCTGTGCCATGGCGGGCGACGGAGTGGCCGGCAGCGCGGGACGCGCGACGGGCGTGCGGCCGGCGGGACCGCGCGAGGCGGTCACCTGCGTCGGACGGGCCGGGGCGGGGGCATCGCGCAGCTCGAGGGCCGCGGGGCGCTTGTCATAGGAAACGGTGGGGCGGACCGCATCGTCGGCCGCCACGCGCACCGCCGGCAACTGCGGCGCCTCGCGGTCGGGGCGCCGGATCGGCGTTAGTGTGTAGTCCTCGTTGTGCAGCCCCGCGTCGGCCTGGAGGATGATCTCGATGCCGGCCTGGCGGGTGAAGAGTTCGAGGAACGGGGCGAAGTCGGCGCGCAGGTGCGTCAGGATCGCCGGGCTCGTGCACAGCAGGATGGTGGAGAGCTTTTGCTGCTCGTGGGCCAGCAGGTCGATGTCGCGCCGGATGCGCCGCCACACCTCGTCGGCACACAGGATGCGCCCCTCGCCCTTGCAGTAGGGGCACGGGTCGAACACCTGCTTTTGCAGCGACTGGTGCTTGCGCTTGCGCGTCATCATCATCAGGCCAAAGTCGCCCAGGCGCCCGATGGTGTACTTGGCGCGATCGTGCCGCATCTGG
This sequence comes from uncultured Candidatus Sumerlaeota bacterium, assembly GCA_964440195.1. Classification (GTDB taxonomy): domain Bacteria; phylum Sumerlaeota; class Sumerlaeia; order SLMS01; family JAHLLQ01; genus CAYTRP01. Next base: position 3,741 of record CAYTRP010000047.1, on the reverse strand, counting down.
TGCTTCAGTTCATCGGCCACGCGCTGCTGGTGCTCGCGCGAGAGCATGTCGATGAAGTCGATGACGATGATCCCGCCGATGTCGCGCAGGCGAATCTGCTGGGCGATCGTCTCGCACGCCTCCATGTTGGTGCGCACCGACGTCTTTTCCTGATCCTTGCTACCGGTGAAGCGCCCCGAGTTCACGTCGATGGCGGTCAGCGCTTCCGTCTCGTCGATGATCAGGTAGCCGCCGCTCTTGAGCCACACCTTGCGGTTGAGGGCCTTTTGCAGTTGGGCATCCACCTGGTAGGCGGTGAAGACCGGCTCGCGGCCGTCGTAGTCGACGACCTTGTCGACGAGGTCGGGGAGCGAGTGCGACAGCGTCGCGCGCAGCGCCTCGGCCATCTCCGCCTCGTCCACGACCACCTCGTCGATGTCGGCCTTGAACGCGTCGCGCACCAGGCGGTTGACGATGTCATGGTCGCTGTAAACAAGCCCGGGGCCCTTGAGCGAGCGGAACCGCTCGACGAGCGTGTTCCACTCCGAGGTCAGCAGCTCCACGTCGCTGCGGATCTGCTCCTCCTCGACGCCAAGCCCGGCCGTGCGCACGATGAAGGAATACTGGTCGGTGCGCAGGTCCGAGAGCAACTTCTTGAGCTTCATGCGCTCCTGGCCCAGCGCCACGCGCCGGCTGACGCCCCCCTGCTGGCTCGGGAACGGCAACAGCACGAGGTACCGCCCCGCCAGCGTGATGTTCGCCGCCGCGCGAGGGGCCTTGTCGCTGATCTCGTCCTTCACGACCTGGACGATCAGCGTGTCGCCCTTCTTGACGGGCGGGGGCGTGTCGCGCGCCTTGGGGTCGGGGCGCGGGCGGCGACCGGGCAATTGGATGCGCCCGGGCATGCCCGACTTGGCCGCCTCGATCATCGCCTCCTCGAGGTTTTCCTCGAGCATGACGCGCGACTCGGGCCGGATGTCCATGAAGTGCAGGAAGACGTTGCGGTCCAGGCCCACGTCGACGAAGGCCGCCTGAAGGCCCGGGATCACATCCTGGACGACGCCACGGTAAATGTTTCCGACGATGGTGCGGTCGAGCAGGTTCTCGATGTGAAACTCGACGAGATTACTGTCTTCCAGGAAGGCGACACGCACATCGTTGTCGCCCCGATTGATCACAACACGCTTGCGCATAGGGGTCCACAATCTGGGATAAGGGGGTTCGACACGCAGCCAGGACGCGGCCATTCGCCTTGTGGGCGAGGGCGGACGCGGTCCGGCGCGAACGTCGTTGGTCGAAACTTGTCACGAGGGGTGGGGCCACTCCGGTCACGGTACCACGGGGCAGGGGGCCGGGGGTCACCATCGGCATGCTGTTGGCAAAAAGGGCGATTGGCCGCTGCTCCCTCGCCGGGTTCGGGATCAGCGCAGCCCCACACATGGGAAGCCGCGGCACCTGTCCACACCCGACATCCCCGACTGTTTGACCCCCGGCCCCGCAATGGCAAGGGGGAATCCAGCCCCGCACAGGCGGAAGCCGGACATCGAGCCTCCTGGCTGGCGCGACGAGCGCCCGCCCCCCGTTGTCTGGTCGGGCCGGTGGGTCAAAGCCGTTGGTCTCGTGCACGCTGCCGCAAGCAAGCTTGCTGGCCAAGAGCGGCAGCAAGCTGCACGCAGTCCAGAGGGGGGGCGCCGGGCTCTCGCCCCGGGACCAAGGGCCTTGACCTGACGGCGGGGGGCGCGGCCTTTGAGGGGGGTCGCCGGTGATGGCGATTGGTGGAGTCTCTCATCCGTTCCTTTCCTCCCCCCTCCCTCATGTTCACTGAAACGGCCACCGACACCCTGACCTTTGAGTTGCCACCGGACACGCGGTCGACGGACCGGCAGTGGTTCGATTTCGAGCTGGCCGGGATGGCCGGGCGCACGATCACGTTTCGCCTGGTCAACACGGACAAGACGAACGTGCCCGAGCATTGGGGACATGCGCGGCCGGTCTTTTCGCGCGATGGGGGGCGCACGTGGCAACACGTCGAGGGGCCCACGAGCCACGTCGACAACGTCTTCACGTTCACGCACGCGTTTCGCGCGAGCCCCGAGCGCCTCGCGTTTCACTTTCCGTACACGTTCGACATGGCCCTCGCGCGGATCGACGGGTGGGCGCGCCACCCGCATGTCGCGCGCTCGACGTTGGGGCACAGCGTCGAGGGCCGGCCCATCGAGCACCTGCGCGTCACGGATCCGGCGTCCAAGGCCTCCAAGCGCGGCGTGTGGGTCCTGGCCCGCGTCCACGCCGCCGAGACGACGGCCTCCTTTGGCGTGGAGGCGTTCGTGGATTATCTCCTGTCCGGCGACCCGCGCGCCGTGGCCCTGCGGCGCGGCGCGGATTTCAACATCGTGCCGTTCGTGAATCCGGATGGGTCGGTCGCCAACAATTACCGGAACAACGCCGGCGGCGTGAACCTCAACCGGGTGTGGGACGGCTCGGCCAATCTGGAGACGTCGCCGGAGATCGTCCATGTGCAGGGGGCGATCAACGCCTGGGTGGCCGCCGGCCATGCGTACGACCTGTTCATCGACTTTCACAGCACGTCGGGCCCGGGGCCGCATTTTGCCTTTCACGCCGATGGCGAAGCGCAGGCGCCGTCGTATCCCGCCCCGGGGCGTTACCATGCGGACGCGCGGGCGTTTCTGGCGTTGGTCGCCCGGCACGCCCCGCACTTTGATCCGCTGATCGGCGCGTCCGGCGCGTGCGACGACACGCGTTATTCCTACCACAGCCAGCGCCTCGCGCACGGCGTGTTGGCCTTCATCCCCGAGGGCATCTACAACCAGCTCAACCACGGCCCCGACCCCGAGGCTTGGGCCACGCCCGACCATCACCGGCAGGTGGGCGAGGCTTTTGCGCGGGCCACCGGCGAGTTCTACGGTTTTTAAGATGAGTATTTCCAGCGATGTGCGGCGAGATACTAATTCGATATGAATTAGTATTAAATTAGTGGAAGGCGGATGGGGGGAGGCGTCGCGCGCTGATTTGGCTCCTTGGACGTCGGAACTTTGCCTTGACGGCAACTACTAATTTGACATGGATTAGTAGAAAATCAGGGGTTGGAAGCGCCATGAAAATTCCCCAAACGCCGCCCCCTCTGAAGAAGCTTTGGACATCGGCGGACCCAAACGCTTTTGGGCGGGTGCTGGAACTCCAGAAGAGCGGTGCCATTGAAGACTCTTCCTATCTTCATTGGGACGAGTTGAGGCGGAAGCCGGCTCCCGAGGGCTTTACTCATGAGCAGTGGTGGTTCGCCCTGAAGTTGTCCCGCGTACAGGGACTGCGGTCCCTCCCCCTCAAGGACAAGGCCGGGCAGCCCTTCCGCTTTGCCGTGGAGGACACGATCATGAAGGCCCTCCACGAAATCGACATGGGGGCTGGAGGGCGAATCCCCCTGCCGGGGGAAACCATCAATCCCGGTACGCGCGATCGCTATCTCGTGAGTTCCCTCATGGAGGAGGCGATCGCCTCCAGCCAATTGGAGGGAGCCGTCACCACGCGCGAGGTTGCCAAGGAAATGATCCGCACCGGCCGCAAGCCGAGCGACAAAGGCGAGCGGATGATCCTGAACAACTACCTCACGATGCAGTGCATCCGCGAGTTGAAGGACCAACCCCTCTCTCCGAGGATGGTCTTTGAGATCCATCGCACGGTCTCGGCGGGCACGCTGGACAATCCCTCCGCCGGTCGATTCCGCCGTGCGGAGGAGGAAGTGGC
>CAYTRP010000046.1:12776-13356 GCA_964440195.1 uncultured Candidatus Sumerlaeota bacterium | reverse complement strand
GCCGCCGCCATGTGGGCCGGAAATGGACGGCCGCCGGCGGCGGCACGTCTCCTTCATGGCGGCGAAGGCCTCGGGGAGCAGGTCGTCCAGGGAGACGGGGTCGCCGGACTCCTCCGCGAGCTTCGAACAAACATCGTCCCAGATGAAGGACTCCCACTCGCCCAGAGCGCGCTCCTCGATGAGGCGCATGAGTTGGTGGCGGTCGGCGACGAGGCGCTCGGTGCTTGTTCCCTCGACGACGTGCTTCCTGCGGGGGAACTCGTCGAGGAAGACAATGTGCCTGGGGGCGGCGGCGGGGAGCAGACGCGTCATCCCGCCGCGCACCTGCTCGGCGAGGTCGGCGGAGGGTGCCTTGCCCGCCTTGAGGCGCACGAAGGCCACCAGTTCGCCGGGGCGAAAGTCGCGGCGCGTCCCGAGGAACACGGCCTCGGCCACGTCGGGGTGACGCGCGAGGCGCCCCTCGGCCATTTCGTGGACGATGGGAATGTCACCCACGCGCGACATGCGCGGGACCACGCGCAGGAGGCGGCGGAACTCGTTGGTCTTGTTCTGCAAGTCCTCGTCGGACAGCGCCTCATAC
>CAYTRP010000046.1:0-12766 GCA_964440195.1 uncultured Candidatus Sumerlaeota bacterium | reverse complement strand
CTCGTTGACGAGGGGCGTGAGGCGCTTGACGTCGCGGCTTTGCTTGTCGCCGAACAGCTTCTTGATCAGGGCTTTGAACATGACAGGCTCGCTCCAGGGGCGAATGCATGGGGTCGGGGTGGGGAATATGGGGAAGGGAAGGGGGACGGGGAAGCGGGGCCACCCCTGTCGCGCAAGGACACGAGCCGATCGGCCGGACCTTATCCCCTCGCGCCCGCGAGACGCGCTTCGCGTTCGAGGAGCCAGCGCTTCATCGGGACCCCTCCGCCGTAGTTGCCGATGCCCCCGCCGGTCAGCACGACCCGGTGGCAGGGAATCAGCAAGGGGACGGGATTGGTCGCCATGGCGTTTCCGACGGCGCGGGTCGCGAGAGGGTTGCCAGCTTCGGCGGCCAGGTCCTTGTAACTGCGAACCGAACCCGCCGGGATGCGGCAACAGGCCTCGAGAACCCGCGTGAGGAAGGGCCCGCGTGAGGGAAGTTGCACCGTGAGGGAACCCGTGTCGGGTTCCTCGCCGAAGAACGCGCGCGCCAGCACCTTGGCCGCTTCACGCGCCGCGCCGCCTTGGCGGTCCTCCTGACCGGGGGTGAATCCCGCCTCGCGGAGCTGGCGCTCCATCGCGGGGGGATCACACGGCAGGAAGACGCGCACGACAACGCGTCCCTCGCACACGACCACTCCCTCGCCGAACAGATCGGCTTTGAAGCGGCTCCATGCGAGCGTCATGTCGCATGCCCCGGAGGGCCGCGACGCGGGTGGGCACCTTGGCGAGCGGATTTCTGGAAGGTATTGGCAGTGTCGGGAAGCACGGCGGGAACGCGCGCGGACAACGACGCGACCGCGACGGCACCGCTTGAAGCGGCCTGCGCCGAACCCTTGGAGGTCCAACGCGGCGCGCGAAAGGGTGGATCGTGCGGGCTCGGATCCGAAGCAACCGCCTCGGCGGCATCTCGCCAACGGTCCGGCAGGAGGGAGACCTCGATGGTGCGGGGAGCGGAGTCGCGCGCGACGGCACCGATGCTCTGGGGCGTGGCCAAAAAACACGACGCCGCCAGCGGCATCATGAAGACGATGGCCAGCGGGCGGGCGCTGGGCTGGAGTCGGCGAGTCAGGCGTCCAAGGTCGGTCGCGAGCATGGGAGGAAAAGGGGGCAGGGCGCGTGGAACTGTCAAGCCCGGAAGGACTGAACGCCGACGTTGGCCACTCATTCCCGTTAAAGCGGTGCCGGGCGAGGTGATGAACGATGACGTACTCCTGAAGAGCCGCGAGATCCGTTGGGCTTCGAGGCGGTCCTTCTCGCTGTTCATGGGGGGAGAGTGTCCGGGGTGCGGTTTGGAAGATGGGTGGTTTCTTCTGGGCCTGCCGGTGACGGCTCGAAAGGACTGACGACGATGCATTGCCCGCCGTCAACTCCGCACGTTCCATATGGCCCGATTTGAGACAAACTGTGAAGGACTCTGCACATTATGACGGGTAATGACGTTCACTTACCCGGCGCTCGAACGGATCCCCTGTTCGGCTCCACCTGAAGACAAGAAAAAAAGAGCGCCATAAATAATTGATTTGAAAGGGTTTGAAAAGGTAGACTAGGATTTGCCCGCTTTCTCATACAACTGGCCATTCTTTCGCTAAACGATTTGCCGTAGGGTTTGAAAGTCCCCGGCACTCGGTACTCCCCCACCGACCCGGACCTCCCCCTGAGCGGCTTTCCAACTCTATTCAGTCCCTTTCTCCCCGGGCGTCGACGCTCCCCCTGTCGGCGCCCACCTTTTTTTCCCGGCCAAGGCGGTCTCTCGCATGACGAGACCGCCCAATAAACCGCTTCCAACGATTTTATATGGTTTTATCAACCTTCGGGTCGGCAGGCGCGCCGGTCATGGGGCATGGTCCGCGACAGGATCGGTCGTCTCGTGGCCGATCACCAAACGTGGCTCGGGGAGATGCGACGGAAGCCGGCCCGCCCCGAAGTCCGCCGTGCCAGTCGAAAGAGCGACAGGCGGGCATCCTCTTCGCCTCACACAATCAACTCTCTCCCTCTCCCCACCCCCCAGGAAGTGAATGCCATGGCAAAGAAAGCCGCCGCGAAGAACGAAGAGACGAACGGCGCTCCCCCCGCCTCTGAAGGCAAGACACCAGCCCGCAAGGCCGCGGCGAAAAAGGCCACCGCCAGCAAGGCTTCCGCGACCGCCGTGGACGCGCAGTCCAAGGCCGCGCCGGCGGCGCGCAAGAGCGTCGCCAAAAAGGCGCCCACGAGGACGTCGACCATCGCGGTTGCCTCGCCGATCAAGCCCCCGGCGCCGGTGCTGACCGCGAAGAGCGCGGCACCCGCCAAGACCGCCGCGCCGCAGGTCGTCCAGTCGGCCAGCGCCGGCGTGATTCGCCCCGCGGTCAAGCGCCAGGCCCTCGCTCCGACGCTCAATGCCACGGCCCTGTATCGCCAGGACCGCTTGCTGCGCGCGCCGGGCAGCGACCCGAATGGCTTCCTGCGCACGGAACTCCCGACAGAGTACGGCAACACGCGCCTGGCGGTGCTCGTGCGCGACGCCAACTGGTTGTTCATGTATTGGGAAATTTCCGCCGAGACGCGCACGCGCCTTGGCATCGCGCGTGGCCACCACAGCGAGCAGCTCATCCTGCGCGTGTACGACATCACCGGTCGCGCGGACGAGGACACCGGCAATGCGGTCTCGACTTTCGACGTGCTGGTGACCGACCAGACAACCTCGTGGTATGTGCAGGCCCCCGCGCAGGGGCGGCGCTACGTCGTCGAGCTTGGCATCGCCCGCGTGGACGGAACGTTCACGCCGATCGCGCGGTCGGGCGCGGTGCGCATGCCGCGCATGGAGATGAGCCGCGAGACGAACTGGAAGATGGACGACTCGTTCGCCGAGTCGCATTGGCAGATCCTGCAACTCTCGGGCGGCGGCGCGGACATGATCGGGCGCCTGGGCGCGAGCGAGGGGATGGTGTCCCAGTCGCGCGCGCTGGGAGAGGGCGCGGGCTTCAGCGCGTCGCTCTTCTCGGGATCGCTCTTCTCGGGCGAGTTCTCCTCGGGCGCGATCGCCGGGCGCCAGGTCTTCGCGGGCAAGGACCGTCAGTTCTGGCTCGTCGTGGACGCGGAAGTGATCGTGTACGGCGCGACGGAACCCGACGCGCGGGTGAGCTTCATGGGCCGCGAGATCCGCCTGAACCCCGACGGCACCTTCGGCATCCGCATGGCGCTGCCCGACGCGACGATCGAGTTCCCCGTCGAGGCGACCAGCGCCGACGGCGTGGAGACGCGCCGCGTGTGCCCCGTGGTGACGCGCATCACACGCTGATCCTCTCGGGCGCGGCCAAGCTGCGCTTGACCAATCCCCGACACTGTCCCTGACTGGCATCCACTCCCCGGCGAGAGGATGCCCGTTCGATTTTGGATGCTCGCGTGCTCCGTGTGGTCCTCATCGCCGCCGTGCTGGCGACGGTGCCGTCGCTCGCATGGGCCAATGCGGGGACGCCGCTCATGTGGGCGGGGATGCTGTACTTGTGCGGCGGGAATGTGCTGCTGGGAGTGGCCGAAGGCTTCGTGCTGGCCAAGTGGTTTGATTTGTCCGTCAAGCGCTGCATCGGGTGGATGATCGCGGCGAACCTGTTGTCGGCGTGGGTGGGGCAGATATTCCTCACGGGCGTTTTTCTTTTGCCTTTCCGTTCCCTATGGGAGGACTTTACAAATCTCGGACTCTTTCTCATCGCCGCGCTTTTTGCGGCATGGATCGCCACGCTCATCATCGAATGGCCCTTCATTTTTCTTTGCTTTCGGGGCGAGACGCGCCGGATTGCGCGAAGCCTCCTCGCCACCGCCGTGATCCAGACCGCTAGCTGCGTGGTGCTTGGCGTGTTCTTCTTCATGGCGTCGTTCTTCAGCCTTGTCACCGACCATCGCATTGTTCCGCCGGACGAGATTCCCTGGCCGGCGGGATTGATGGTGTACTACTTCGATCAAGACGGCAAAACGATACGGGCTTTCGACACGGACACGGGCGAGACGCATTCTTTCCATGTATTGGGTAATCGACACCGCCCCATCAGTTCCGCCGTCTTCTTCGGCAAGGATCCAACGCTTCCCGAATCCATGATTCATCCCCTTGTTGCGGGCGAGTTTGGCCCCTCCCATCTTCATGATCATGACGTGGAGGAGTTGGGGGTTCTCGTAGATACGGCGGGAATCGAACGGGTTACGCAAACAGGGTATTTTTCCGATCCGGAGAATTCCCGAACACGGTTTCCTTTCGGGACGGACTGGCATCCTTACTGGGACAACCCCATTTCTATCGTGCCAAGGCATCCCGACTTGCACTATCTGCGCCAAGGATTTTGGGCGGCTGAGGGATTGGCATACCGGTTCGGAAATAAGGAAGACTCCAACATCCGGCGTTTGTCCCTGGAAACGCCTTTTATCACATTGTATGTTCGCCAAGTCATGGCGCTGGGTGACAGCCTCGTCCTCTTCCAGTTCGGCGACAACCAAATCTGCCTCCTCGACATGCGCACACAACGCGTGGCGATGAAGCTGCGCGGCTTCGGGCCGATGGCGGTGCCGAAGGAGGCGATTGTTGAGAAGAGCGACCCGGCTTCGCCTGCGGCCATGCCGGTGCCAGAGGGCCAAAAATGAAGTGCCGCAGTGGGGCTAGACCAGATCGTTGGATGTGAAGGTTCCGCGCAGCATGGCAATGAGCTCGGATGGCGGTGGCAACGGAGCGGTTATCTTTGTGCCTTCCCGGATCGCCATCCAGTCAGGCGATTGCGCAGGAAACGCATCGAGAAATCTCTGGAAGTCGTGAAGAACAGTGGATGGCACCGTGAAGCTCTCGCCGACGGGGAGCAAGAGGCTGAGTCGGAAGATGTCGTTTCGATGCTTGTTGATGTTGCGAGTGTCGATTTGCTCGCCGGCTTCCTTGCGCATGAAGAGTTCGATCCATGCGCGCGCCTTGAGCAACATGATGCCGGCGGGTGTCACCATGGGAAGATCGTCAACAACCTCGCGGAAGTCCCGGACAATCCGGTAGTAGTGCTCGTTCATGAGGATTGCCGAGAGGCTTTCTGCTTCCTCGCCGGATCGAATGGGAATGAAGCTTTGTCCGATGGTGGCTTCGAAATCCCCACGATGAAGAGAGGAGAGTTCGAGCTTGTTGGGAAAATCGGGATTGGTTGGCTTGGCGAATCGATGATATCGCCTGTCGGGATCGCCGCGCTCTCTGACTTGATAACCCCCCAATCGGATGAAGGCCCAGAAGTGATTGAGGAAAGCATCGTCAAGCGCATCGACGAAGAGAACAATGTCCAAGTCCTTGGTTGCCCGAAAGGTGAGGCCGCTCCTCCTGAACCACTCAGAAGCGGCTGCTCCACCGATCAGGGTGTACTGATCGGCATGGGATGCGAAATGGCTTCGGAACAGATCCAGACCCTTTACCATTGGAAGCTCTCCATCAATTGGTTCAAGGCAATCTGAACGCGTTCGTCGGGGCTCTCCTTCAGGGAGAGATACAGGGAGAGCGGGTCAACCGCATCGTTCGTGGTGAGGCATTGAGGGTCGTAATGCCACTCCTCCAATCGCACCAGGGCGAGATCCTCGTCCTCGGCCAGCGCGATCGTCCCGCCCGCCTTCAGTTTCCCGAATAGCCCCGAGTCCGTTGCGCAACTGGGAATCGGATCGTCCCCCAAGTCGGTGCGGCGCGAAAGGGCACTGAGGGCCGCAAACGGTAGTTCGGCATCGAGACGGGCTAGGAGGTGGACCCGTTTCACGGGTGAACGCAGGAATGGGAGTGAACGCGCCCACAGGACTTTCGGCTCCTCCGTAAATCGATAGTCCTTGAGCCTGCCTGCGTTTGTGGTCTCACACAGCCCGCGGCTCGCCAATGCATTCCGTCCGATGGACATGGACATGGGGGAGTACCCCAAGAGAGTCGACAGATCGATCAGCTTTCGACCCTCGATATCCCGAAAGAGGAGGTGTCTCAAGAGCAAGACTTGAGCGCTCCAGGCAAGCGTTCCTGTGTCGTCGCTTGGCTTGGAGGAGCGTGCCTCGTAATCCATCTGCTCCAGCAGCAGCGTCGGCAGGAAAAGATGCTGACCCGGTACAACATAGGGGATTCGCGCTTCCCGGAAGCGTCTCAGCTTCTTCACGGGGATTCGGTTCATGACCAGTACAACTTCGCGATCAAAGTGATCCCTGAACACCCTCAGGTCTCGCTTGGCCTTGCCTGGTGTTGGTACCGCCTCGTCCTCCCACGCCATCAAAACAAAGTCGCGGCCAAATAGTCGAGCAGCCATCGCCTTGTAGCCATGGGAGAGATGGAGCGGCAGACCTCGGAAGGCACTTCGTGGCAAGTCGACGATGCTCAGTCCCGGCCCCGTGAACTCCTCAAGGTATTCCCTGATTTCCGTGCCGTTCTTCATCGTAGATCCACTTTGACTAAAGTTCTGTTTGGACCTTACAATAGACTGGTTTAGGGTTCAAGAGTAATTGTAACATTATTATTATCAATATTTTATAAAGTCATTCGCATCTCTGTGCCTCTTCGGAGCCATGAGGAATGGTTGCCGGATGCCTTGCCCGGAAATGCCCCCGCTTCCCCACTTCCCTTTGCCCCAACCGTCACCCATCCCCGACACAGGCGCGTCGCATCCCACGCCCCGGAGGGGATTTCCCCATGCTGACCTCGGATAAGATCATCGGCAAACTGTGGCATATCCTCAAGGTGTATGGCGACCGGCGCTTTGAGCGCGTCGCGCGCTTTGACGTCGAGATGGTCGAGACGCTGGATCGACGCCGCGCCGAACCCGACGACCTGGCATGGGAGGCCGCGGAGATTGGCACGCGGTGGGGTGGGAGCTTTGTGACGGCGTGGTTTCGCGGGCGCGTGGTGATTCCGGCGGCGTGCGAGGGGCGAAGGACGTTCCTGCACTTTCCGGGCGGACGCGAGACGATGCTGTTCGTGGATGGAACGCCGCGCGGGGTGTTCGATCTGAACCATCATCATGTGCTGCTATCGGCGTCGGGCGAGCCGGGACAGGCGCACCATGTGGCGTTTGAAGCCTACGGCGGACAGTCCTTTCCCGAGACGATGCCGCGCAGCGAGGCCTTTGTCGTGGAAGAAAAGGGGAGGACGTTTCAGGGGGCGTGGGTGACGGTCGAGCACGAGGACATCGGCGCGTTTGTCTTCGACCTGCGGGCGTTGCTGGGCCTGCACAAGGCGCTGGACGAGCATTCGCTGCGGCGCGCGGAAATCGCGCGTGGGCTTCAGGCCGTGCACACCGCCATCCGCGCGTTCCCGGGCGAGCACGAGGAGGGCGACTGGCGCCCGCGCCTGGCAACCGCGCGCGAGATCATGCGGCCGCTGCTCCAAAAGAAGAATGCCGCGACGGTGCCGGACATGTCGGTGATCGCCCACAGCCACATCGACACGGCATGGCTGTGGCCCGTGGCGGAAACGCGGCGCAAGTGCGGCCGCACGTTCTCGTCGATGGTGAACCTCCTCTCGCAATATCCCGAGGCGATCTTCCTGCAAAGCGCGCCGTGCCACGCGGAGTTCGTGCGCGAGGATTACCCGGAATTGTTCCGCCGCGTGCAGCAGATGGTCGCCGACGGGCGCTGGGAGCCGAACGGCGGGTGCTGGATCGAGCCGGACTGCAACCTGACGGGAGGCGAGGCACTCGTGCGCCAGTTCCTCGTCGGCATTCGATGGACCCGCAAGTATTACGATGGCTACAGTTCCGACACTCTATGGCAACCAGACGTGTTCGGCTATTCCGCCGCGCTGCCGCAGATCCTGCGGGGATGCGGGATCAAGTACTTCTACACCACCAAGATGGCGTGGAACGACACGACGCGCTTCCCCTACGACACGTTCGAGTGGCGCGGGATTGACGGCACGTCGGTGCTGACGCACCTGAACGCGCTCCCCCAGGAGATCGATCCCGAGTGCGTGATGGACCAGTGGCGCTGGAGCCAGCACAAGGACGCGGAGTTCGGGCGCTTCCTGTCGTATGGCCACGGGGACGGCGGCGGCGGGCCGCGGCACGAGGACATGGAGCTGCTTCGCCGCATGGGGGATCTCGAGGGGCTGCCGCGCGTGAAGCACGCGACGGTCAGCGCGTTCATGCGGGAGATCGAGAAGCGGTTGCCGCAATTGCCGGTGTGGGTGGGCGAGTTGTACCTCGAACTGCATCGCGGCACCCTGACGAGCATCGGCGCGATCAAGCGCGGCAACCGGCTGGGCGAGATCGGCCTGCGCGATGCGGAGGCTCTGGCGACGCTGGCGGCGCTGGCCGGAGCACGCGCCTATCCGCGCGCGCAACTCGATTCCCTATGGCGCGTGTTGCTGACAAATCAGTTCCACGACATCCTGCCCGGCACGTCGGTCAAGGAAGCGAACGACGTCGCGGTCACGGAGTTGTTCGAGACGGTGGCCGCCGCGAACGGCATCGCGCGGGAGAGCCTGCAAGCGCTGGTGGGGAGCGCGAACGGCAACTCGATGGACCGGGTGGCCTTCAACACGCTGTCGTGGGCACGCGACGGGGCGATGGAGTTGGAGGGCATCGGGGAGGGGTGGCGTCCGGCGGACGAGCGCCAGCTCGCGCAGCGCTTCACGGACCTTGACGGCATCGAGAAGACGGTTTTGCTGGGCCAGTCGCTGCCCGCCCTGGGGGCGTCGCTCGTGCGGTTCGAGCGCGGCGGGATGGGCGGTGGGTCGCCGTTCCACTTCGACGGCGAGACGCTGGAGACGCCGCATGCAACGGTGCACTTCGACAAGACGGGCCGCATCGTGTCCTGCGTGATGACGGCCGCCCGACGCGAGATCGTGCGCGCGGGGGGCGCGCTGAACACCCTGTGGATTGGCGAGGACGTGCCCTTGCTATGGGACAATTGGGACATCGACAGCGACCAGGAGCAGTTCCTGGGGGCGGACGCACGTCTCGTCTCCCGCGAGGTGGTGGCGGACGGCCCGCTTCAGTGGCGCCTGCGAAGCGAATATCGACTCGGCAAGGGTTCGACGCTGCGTCAGGACATGGTGTTCCACGCGACGTCGCCGCGCATTGATTTCGAGACGCGCGTGGATTGGCGCGAGAAGCACGCGCTGCTGAAGGCGGGGTTTGAATTGGCGATCCTGGCCGACAGCGCGCGGCACGAGATCCAGTACGGCCACGTGGAGCGGCCGACGCATCGCAACCACGCGCAGGATCGCGCGCGGTTCGAGGTCTGCGCGCACAAGTGGACCGACATCAGCGAGCACAACTTCGGCGTGGCATTGCTCAACGACTGCAAGTACGGCGTGGGCGTGAAGGGAAGCGACGCGCGGTTGAGCCTGATCAAGTCGGGCACGCATCCCGACGAGCGCGGCGACGAGGGGCGGCACGTGTTCAGGTACGCGCTGCTGCCGCACGAGGGAGGCTTCTCGGTGGAGAGCGTGGTGCGCGCGGCATACGAGTTCAACATCGCGCCCATCGCCGTGCCCGCGCATCATGATGCCAAGGGCCTGCCGGGCTTTGTCGCCGTGGATGCGGGCAACATTGTCATCGAGTCGCTCAAGATGGCCGAGGACAGCAACCACGCCGTGCTGCGGTTGTACGAGGCGGCGCGGGGCGCGACGCACGCGACGCTGCGGTTTGGCCGGGAGATATCCTCGATCGAGGAGACGAACATGCTGGAGGAGAATGCGCGGGCGCTCGACACGGATGGCAGGACCGTGGAAGTGCACTTCCGCCCGTTCGAGATCAAGACGTTGCGGGTGGGAATGCGGAGGTCATGAATGCGTCCATCCAAGGTCCAGCCTTGACCGCCGGTGCGGGACCGGTCAGAAGAGACTATAGGAGTCGGTAGCCATGAGCCGCACGACACTGCTGAATACAGACACCGAGGACCTGCGTGAGCTTCTGGGAAACGGGAAGATTTACGACGTGCCGCCATTCCAGCGCGACTATTCGTGGACCGAGGAGAACTGGCAGGACCTTTGGGATGATATCTCGCAGCTTGACGAGTCATCCGCCGACCACTACATGGGGGCCCTCGTCCTTCAGACGACCGATCGCCGCCGTTTCACCATCATCGATGGCCAGCAACGACTGGCGACCCTGAGCATCCTGATACTCTCGTGCATTCACCATCTTCGCGAGATGGCCGATCACGGCGTGGATTCGGAGGACAATCGAAGTCGAGCCGAGCTGCTCATCGCAAGTTACATCGGCGGAAAGGACCCAACCACCCTTCTTCCCCAAAGAAAACTAAGGCTCAACAGACACGACGACGGTTTCTACGAGAGCTTCCTGATACCCGGGCGCCCACATCCAAGCCCGCGCAACCTGAGAGGCTCGGAATCGCTCCTGCTGAAGGCCTATCAGTTCTTTCGGGCAAGACTTGGCGATTACCTTGGCGGACGGGCCTCCGGGGAGGATGTCACGCGACTCGCGAACGAGGTGGTGGCCTTGCGCCTGTTGTTTATCACCGTCAACGTACGGGATCAGCTGAGTGCCTACACAGTGTTCGAAACGCTCAATGCCCGAGGACTCGAACTGACCGAGACCGATCTTCTGAAGAATTATCTCTTCTCGATCCTCCAAAACATCGGAGAGAGCCAGTTGGCGACATTGGCGGCACGATGGGAATCCGTGGCCGATCGCGTTGGAGCCAGCCGATTCCCTTCTTTTCTTCGTCATCATGTGAACTCTGGGAGGCCCTTCGTTCGGCAAAGACAATTGTTCCGGGCCGTGAAATCCCAGGTTTCCACGGGCCAGGGAGTCCTGGATCTCCTTGAGAGCCTCGAGGTCGATTCATACTGGTATGCCGCCTTGAGCGACGGGTTTGACGATCACTGGCTGGACTTTCCCCCGAATGCCCGAGAAGCAGTTCGCATCCTTGGCCTCGTGGAAGTTTCACAGTTCACGCCTCTGGTACTCGCGGCAAAGGATCGCTTCAAGCCCGATGAGATTGCGAAGGTCCTTGCGTTGTGCTCTGCCCAAAGCATCCGCTTTAACCTGACGGGTCGCAGGAACACACACCCCCTTGAGCCAGCCTTCAACAAGGCTGCCCTGGCTATTCGCGATGGGTCAGCCGCAACCACACGTTCTCTGCTCCCGCATCTGTCGGACGTCTTGGTCGGCGACGAGGATTTTGAGAGGGATTTTGCCGCGTTGCGCATGGCTCCTCGTGGCCATGCGAAGAAGCGGGTTCGTTACCTGCTTGTCGAAATCGAACGCAGGCTGGGCAACAACTCCCTCCACCATGAGACTATTGAGGCATCCATTGAGCACATTCTTCCCGAATCCCCTGGTCCCGAGTGGGAGCAAGCCTTTAACGTGACGCAGATGGAGCGCGGGATCGATCGATTGGGAAACCTGACGCTTCTGGAGGCATCGCTGAATCGCGAATGCGCCAACAAGCGCTTCGAGGAAAAACGATCCCTTTACGCTCGAAGCCAATTCGAGATGACCCGACGGCTTGCAGACTTTGAGGAATGGACAGAAGAAGCAATCAATGCCCGCCAACGCGGCTTCGCAAAACTTGCGCGCCAGATATGGCGCCTCCCATTCGATTGAGGGATCCAAACCGTGCCCGTAAGTTGCTGTTCTTCCCTCCATGGACAGTCGGTTCATCCCCTTTCTGTTTCGCCATGACCCATCCCGATGGGTTGGGCGACAGGTTTGGGCGATCTTGATGGTCTTCCTGCTGCTCGCCGCCGTGGCCGTTGGCCAGCCGCGCACGACCATCGCCGACCCCGCCGTTGACGAACCTTTTCGCGTGAGGCTGTATGGCGAAAAGGATAACGTGCCCGTGCGTCAGGGGCCCCTCAAGGTCCTCGGCCTCGATGACCGCCCCGCGCTCAAGGAGCACATCGAGGGCATGGCCTTTGACGCGCGCCAGCGCATCCGCGCCAACACCGGCGTCGACTGGGAAGGCACCGCCTATGTCGTGTGGGTGCAGAGCGAACGCGAGTTTCTCGAGTTCACCGGATTTCGCCCCGAGCATGTCGCGGCGGCCGCCAACGCGCGGCGTCACACGATCTGGATCAATGCGTCGGCGTGGATGCGCGCGGATCCCGCGGACAATCCCGAGACGCTGGCCCATGAGATCGGGCACCTGCTTGTTGGCAACCTGACACAAGAACGTCGCCTTCCGCTCTGGGCCGAGGAAGGCCTGGTCATGATGCTCGCCGAACAGGGGGGCGTGAACGAATTCTGGTCACTGGCGCAAGCGCGGCTGTTGGGAACGATCCCTCGCCTTGCAGATCTCGAGGATACCTTTCCGCGCGATCCCGGCTCGCAGACCCTCGCCTATGCGACGGCCCATGCGGCTGTTGGTGTCGTGGCGCGTTCCTATGGCGACGACCCGGGCAGCGTCGCGCGGCTCATGCGTCGCCTTGCCGATGTGGAAATGGGCCCCAGGCTGGTGGATTCGCTTTGGGACGAGACACGGCGCGACGCATGGAATGTGGCGCTGATCGAATCGCTGGGCGGGCGCATGCGCTACGTCATCATCGTCGGCACGTCGGGGGGCGTGATATGGTTTCTGGCGATGCTGCTGCTGGTGTGGGCGTGGCGCGTGAAGCGCCGGCGCCGGCGCATGGCCGAGGTGATCGAACTCGCCGAGGAGCCCTGGCTCGAAAGTCTCTCCGAAGGCGACATGAAGGAAGTCTGGGGCGAGCCCGAGGAGGTCGAGCCGGTCAACGAGACACCGTGGGAGCGCCACCTGCGCGAACGTGGCGATGACGACCGCTGATCACTTGAGGAGGATG
>CAYTRP010000045.1:5368-13374 GCA_964440195.1 uncultured Candidatus Sumerlaeota bacterium | reverse complement strand
GCGCGTCTCGACGCGCCCGCCTCAAATGCAAGTGGTCGCCGTCAGCAACCGCGCGGGGCAGACGCATCTGGCCGAGGTCAAGATCCGCGAGCGCCGCCTGCAAATCAGCCAGGCGGAACTGGAAGGCGCCCGCGCCGCCGCGCGCGACTTGCAGCAACAGGTCGATCAATTGATCGACCGCATCGGCACGGCGGAACAGCAAGTGCGGGAGGAGTTGGAGGGGATTGGGGAGGATGCGGAGGAGCAGGTGAGCGCGGGAGTGGAGATGAGTGTTTGAAAGATCCGCTGTTGATGGTTCATCCCGCCCTTTCAGTGTCCCTGCCCCAGTTATTCATCTTCGTCTTCGCGGTGGAACCCGATACGCCGGACCTTTTTTGATGGCAACGTGGGGTCTGTCGTGAGTTCCCGTAGCTTCCTCACAATCCCGGCGAGATGAATGTCGTGCTTGCCGACCCGGCTTTCCAGTTCCCGGATGCGGCGGTCAAGTTCCACATGTTGCGTGGCGGCCTCGCGCAGGCGAACGAAAGTGCGTACGATGTGGACGCTCATTTCCACGGCGCGATCGGAATTGAGGACGTTGGCGGCCATGATGGCCCCGTGTTCGGTGAAGGCATTGGGCAGCACGGGAGAAAACTTGAGGCTCTGGAGGTGGTCACAAATTGTGACCACCTCCGCCTTTTCCTCGGGTGTAAGAAGAAACATGAAGTCCACGGGGAAACGGGAGGCGTTGCGCTTTACCGCCTGATTAAGTGCCTTCGTCGGCACCCCATACAATTCGGCCAATTCGGCATCAATGATGACCTTGTGGCCGCGAATGATGAGAATGGCCCGTTCGATACGGACTTGTGGGAGGATGTCCCTGGAAGGTTTGCCAGTCATTCACACACACCCTTGATCCATGAAATGGGCGCCCTCTCGCACGACGGCGGCCATCGCAGCGCGGCGGATTTGGGCGGGGGAAAGGTTGCTGGTGTCGATCACGGCCGGAAATATCCCCGCGCACGGACGGCAATCACTTCCGCGCCCGCTCATTTCTTTCCTCCCCGCTTCTTCTTCGCGCCCTTGGGTTGGGGTAGTCGCTTCAATTTTCTGGCGGCCTCCTCGAAATCTTGATCCACCGCCGTGGGCGCCGCCTGAATTGCCCGTCGCTGGCGAAAGCGCTCGTATTCCAACTCGGCCTTCCGCGTCGCCAACTCGTGGCTGACCTTTCCCGCATGGGCGAGGATTTCCCGGTCGCCGATGCGGAGGAAGTCGTCCAGCTTCGCGACCCAGTCGCGCATCGTCATGGGACGCCGGTTCATGGCCTGCAACTCGGCGAATTCCAGATACGCCGTCACGATGCGGTTCAGTCCCTCCAACTCCTCCTGGTTGAGATAATTCTTGGCCACCACGATGTCCGATTTCCGGGGGCGCGTGCCGGGCCAATTCGTCAACCCCATGTTGTCCTTCGATGCGTCGGCCCGTTCGTGGATCAACTCCGCCGCCGTGCGCCCGTGAATGGCCCAATGCATCTTGTTCTGAATCGTGGCGAAGAATTCCCGCGACACGTCGATCCCCGGATCGTAGTCAATGCTGGTCGCGTAGATGTCCAGCACCTTGCGCCAGAACACCCTCTCCGCAGAACGGATGTCCCGGATGCGCTCCAGCAATTCCTCGAAGTACAATCCACCCCCGGCTTGCTTCAGCCGGGCGTCGTCCATCGCGAAACCCTTTTGGGCGAACTCCCGCAAGACCCGCGTGGCCCAGATGCGGAACTGTGTGCCCCGGTGCGACTTCACCCGGTAGCCCACCGCGATAACCGCCTCCAGCGCGTAATAGTCCACCCGGTAGGTCTTCCCGTCAGAGGCAGTTGTTGCATAATTTGCAACAGCTGCCGCCGGGTCCAACTCCCCTTCCTCGAAGATGTTCTTCAGGTGCCTGGAAACAACGGACTTATCCCGCTGGAAAAGGTCCGCCATCTGGTTCAGCGACAGCCAGACGTCACCCCCCACCACGCGGATTTCCAGACGGGTGGAGCCATCCTCGCTTTGGTACAGGAGCACTTGGGCCTCGTTTGGAAGATCGCCCATTTCTTCCCCTTTCGATTGAAGCCGATGCGACGCACCGTCCCCTGGAAAGGCTCGGCGCGCCGGGCGGCTATCATCCTTTCTTCAACAACTTCCCAAACTCCTCCACGATCAGCGCCCACATCTTCTCCGGATCATCCGGTCTGATCCACGAAATCTGGTCGCAAGCCTCGAAGCCCCACACGGCGAAGTCGCGCACGCCGGCCTTGTGGGCGAGGTCCATCGCCTCGATCTGCAACTTCTCGCGGCCCGAGGCGATCTTGAACGCCTGGAACCAGAGTTGGGATTCCACGCCGTTGCGGTCGGCGACTTCCTTGGTCAGCTTCGCGTACTTCTCGACGAACTCGACGCCCTTCTTGCTCCACTCGAAGTACGGGTCCATGCCGAACGCGTCGAGCCCTTCGATGCCCGCGAACTTGTCCCAGTCCATCGGCGCGCCGTAGATGGTTTCCTCGTGGGGCAACATGCACAGGACGTTCTTCGTGCCGCGTTTTTTGGCTTCGCGAATCACGAAGGCGAGGAAATCCTGGATGCCGTCCTCCAGATAGATCGCCACGTCGGCGCCCATTTCCGTGGGCATGTCATAGCCAAAGCGTTCGCGGAATCCGGGGGCGCAAATGTTGCAGCGGCAACCCCACGCGCCGGGTCGCCCGCCAAGCCAGTTGGGGAGGGCGAAGTGCGGCTCGTCCCAGAAGATGCCATCGGCGCCTGTCTCGATCACGGCGTCGATCCAATCCACCATGAACTTGCGGAATGTCGGCTCCATGGGGCACGCCATGCCGCCGGGTTTGCCATCGTTGAGGATCTGCAACTTGTCGAGGTTGCAGCACACGAAGTTGGAGAAGGACTCGCCTCCGAACACCTTCCCCACGCCCCATGGATCCATGTACGCTTCCAGCCCGGCGTCGTGGGTCACGTCCACTATCTTCTTCATCTGCTGGCGATAGAACTGATAGTCGTTCTCGTTGAAACAATGCACAACATAGGTGAAGTTTTGTCGCTTCAGTTGCTGCATGTCCTCCGCGACGTGACGAAGGATGCGGTTGCCGAAATAGGAGGTGCCGAGCTTCAAGGTGGAGGCTCCCTAGGGTAATGTGGTCCCGTCAGGAATTGAGGGCGGTGGATGTGGGGCGAGCCTTTTAGTGCCCTGGACCAGTCTCCGAGGCCGCCAAGGCAAGGCACCGATGAAGACAATTCACGTCGCCGATGGCGCAACCCCGGTCGGGGAGTCGTCTGGCAGGATGCTGCCGGAGGGAACCATGGCCAATCGTCCTTGCCCGCTCCCCGGCCGTGGTGTGCAAGGGGGCCGCTTTGCCACGTCCCCCCCACCGGGGACCCGAGAGTGAGTCAGCCATGCATCCGATTCAAGCCATTCGTGCCTTCTTCCGCGTCCTTGCCGTCGGGGAGAGAGGGCTTTTGCCTCCACCTCCCCCCGGAACGTTCCAGGCTTCCGCCGCGCCGGCGGTCCAGGTGCTGGGATTGCTCCAAAAGGAAGGTCGACTGGTCGACTTCCTGATGGAGGACATCGCCCACTTCGGCGACGCCGAGGTGGGTGCCGCCGTACGCCCCATTCACGCCAACTGCCGCAAGGTCATCGCTGAACGGTTTGCCCCGGCTCGTGTGCTCGACAGCCCGGAAGGCACAAGCGTCGAGGTCCCGGCCGGGTTCGACGCGTCGGCCATCGCCTTGGGAGGCACCGTGGCGGACATCGGTCCGTATCGGGGCATTCTGCGCCACGGCGGATGGAGTGCCACCAAGGCCGACCTCCCAACGGTGGCCCTTGGCGCCGATCCGCGGATCATCGCCCCCGCCGAGGTTGAGATTTGAGGAAGCCGTGAGCATCATCTGGAAGCGTGCGGATTTGCGCGAGACGGCACAGACGACACATGTCTCGTCCTGCCTCCTGATTCCCGATCCCCACCCTCAACTCTTTCAAACGAGGTCTCTGTGAAGCAGCCTCCCTTTGCCATCGGCATCGACCTGGGCACCACGAACACCTGTCTCTCCTACATCGACATGGCCGCCCAGTCGGATGAGAGGCTGGAGGAGGTGGACGTCTGCGAGTTTCCCATCCCGCAGGTCACCGCCCCCGGCGCCGTCGAGGCAAAGTCCTCGCTCCCTTCGGTGATCTATGTGGCAGGCGGTCCCGAGCTTCCGCCCGACAGCCTGCATCTTCCCTCGAGGGCCGAGACCCGCATCTGCGTGGGGCAGTTCGCGCGCGAACAAGGCACGCGGGTCCCCACGCGTCTTGTGCACAGCAGCAAGTCGTGGCTCAGCCACTCGGGCGTCGATCGATCGAAACAGATCCTCCCGTGGCAAAGCCCGGAGGAAGTCCCCAGGAAGTCGCCGGGGGAGATCGCCACGCTGATTCTCGAGCACCTGCGCGATGCGTGGAATCACGCGATGGCGCAGGGCGACCCGGCGCGCGAGATCACGCGGCAGGCCATCACCTTGTGCGTCCCGGCGTCCTTCGACGCGGAAGCGCGCAACCTGACGGTCGACGCGGCGAAGCGCGCGGGATTCGAGGATTTTCAACTCCTCGAGGAACCGCAGGCGGCGCTGTATTCATGGGTGGAGGCCAACGGCCCGCGCTGGCGGCGCAAGGTCCGCGTCGGAGACCTCGTGCTCGTCGTCGATGTTGGAGGAGGAACAAGCGATTTCTCGCTCATTGCAGTCACCGAAGAAGAGGGCGAGTTGCAACTGCGTCGCGTGGCTGTCGGCGAGCATATCCTGCTCGGCGGCGACAACATGGACCTCGCGCTCGCGTTTACGCTCAAGCAGCAGATCGAAACGGAGCGCAAAATCCACCTCGATGCTTTTCAGCTCATCGCGCTGACGCAGGAATGCCGCGTGGCAAAGGAACGCATGCTCGCGGATGAAGGACTGGCGAGCGCCCCCATCACCATCCTGGGGCGGGGAAGCGGTGTCGTGGGCGGAACGATTCGCTCGGAACTCAAGCGCGAGAACGTGGATTCCTATTTGTTGGCGGGCTTCTTCCCGGAATGCGGTTATGAGGATCGTCCCCGGCGCGCGCGCCGTGCCGGTTTCGCCGAGGCGGGTCTTCCCTATGCGACGGACGGCGCGATCACCCGTCATCTTGCCCGCTTCCTGGGTCTTCATCAGGAATTGGTCGCTGAAGTCATTGGGCCGAAAGAGCCGGGCAAGCCAGTCATGCCAACGGCGATCCTTTTCAATGGCGGTGTGTTTCGCAGCGAGTTGCTCAAGCGTCGCGTGCTCTCGGTCATTTCTTCGTGGTGCGAGTCCTTTGGGCTTCCGGCACCACGCGAACTGGGGGGGACGAGCGTCGACCTCGCCGTTTCGCGCGGGGCGGCCTACTATGCCCTATCCAAGCAGGGACGGGGCGTCCGCATCCGCGGTGGGAGCGCGCGCAGTTACTACGTAGGCTTTGAAGCACCCATGCCCGCGGTTCCCGGCGTGGAGCCACCCATCAAGCTCATGTGCGTGGTTCCTTACGGCATGGAGGAGGGAACGACCTGCGACATCAGCGGCGAGCCAGTGGACCTGTGCATGTGGAAGGGCGAGCCGGTGGCGTTTCGCTTCTTCAGTTCGACGAGCCGCCGCCACGACAAACCGGGGTCGATTCGCGACCTCTCGGGCGATCAATACGAGGAGCATGGAGCGCTGGAGACAACCGTCGGCGAATCGGACAACCCCGGGGAAGGGGAAGCGGTGGAGGTGGATCTCCAATCGCACCTCACGGAGATCGGCGTGCTCGAACTCGGAGTCGTCGAGCGCAAGGGTCGTGAACGCCACGAGATCGAGTTCAATGTCCGCCACGGAGAGGACGGTTGACGATTGGCCGGTCCGGTCATTTCTTCCGTTGCAGTGCGGTCGGAGTGTGATAACCCTTCCCCGAGTGGCACGGCTGGCTTTTCCGTAGCCCGTGGAGTTTGAAGTACATGCGTCGCGCTTTGGGGTGTGCCTTCAGCGTCTGCCTGCTGGCCTTGATTTCCTTCAACACTTTCGCGGAGACGGCCGGGATTCCGGCGGATGCAGCCCAGGGCGTGGCTGTTGTCCGGTTGGAAGACGGTTCAGTGCTCGCCTTTTCAATGGACCGGTCCGTGCCCATCGTCACTTGGGAGCATTGGCCCGAGGAACTGCGTGCCGGCGTCCCCGCCGAGACCATCGAGATCTTTGCCGACGGAACCGTCCGCGTCACGTATCCCGGGTTTCGGCGCTTTGCAGGCGTCTACGAACAAAGGCTTTCCAGCGGGGAGTTCAACCAACTGCTCGCCGGCATCGCGATTTCGGGGCTCGCGAGTGGAGATGGGCGGGAATTGAAGCGCGCAATCGCGGAGCGCGAACCACGGGACATGCCCGGACCAGATGGCGATGCGGGCACGGCCTCCTTTGACTACCGCACGTCGGAAACCGTCACCGTGGTTCGCACGCGAGTTCATGTCCTCCCACGCCAGGACACAACGATAGCCGTGGACGATCCTGCGCCGAACGTCTTCCGGTATCGAGGCCTCGAAACGGACGCCGCGCGTCATCCGGATCATGCCCAATTGAAGTTGGTCGCCACCGTTCGGGGCGAGTTGCTCTCGATCGCGAAGAAACTGGTGGAGGAAGCGGAGGCGACGCCATGAGGATCATCCCGGCGTCCCTATGCCTCGCGGCGGCTTCGTGCCTTGCGCCTGCCGGCATTGAAGGCGCGGGCGCGTTCCTCTTTGCCAATGCGAGCCAGCGGAACCGCATCTGCCACGCGCCCGGTTACACGGGCGCGCCACGCCAACACCTTGTCATCACCGTCGGCATCATTCCGGCCTCACCCCATCGCGATCAAATGGTCATCCCCGTTCGGAATGCGATTCGCACCTGGAATGCCATGGAGGGCCGGCTACCCAATCTCATGTCCGGCCCGGCTTCGGGAATCCCCTTTTCCGCGTTCGACTTCGAGTCCGTCGCCCTGCATGAGATGGGGCACGCGCTTGGCATGGCCCATCCAAACCTCGCGACGGAATCGGGAGTGGCTTTCGAATTGCAGGACTTTACCAAGTCAACGCTCGGTGCAAACGGGGCCTATGATCTGGACCCGGGCCCCGACGGCGTCTCGGGTTCCTCCCTCGATCAACGCGGGGATGATCTGCCCCTCGTGTGGTTTCACAAGGCGACGAATGATCCATTCCACAATCCAGCCATCGTCGATGGGTCCACGTATTCCCAGGAAACGGCGGACCTGCCGCCGGGAAACACGTACGTCGCCAATGGCAGCCTCGCGCTCTCCTCCCTGCTCGGGATTCCCTCCTCGGAGGTCGTCCTTCAGCAGGGAACGCGTTCGCGCGAGGCCCAGCGCCATTTGACTCCCGGATGCGTGGCCATCACACGGCTCGCCATGACGGGTTTTGACCGGCAGCAGGGCACACCGGACGACTACACCTTTGAGCTTCAGTACGTTGGATTCACATCCAATGCCCAGGTTACCGTGGGCTTCGATGACTCGGTGACGGAGTTTGCCATCTGCCTCATCAACGCCTCCTCCCCGCGCGGAGACCACTCGGTAATCAACACGGCTCGTATCTACATGAACACAACCTACAACTGGTATTTCAATCAGGTACCCAACACGCCCGCCACCCCGGCAGTGACGAGCACCTGGTCGATTTATTAGGAGCGTGTCGGAAACGCGCAATCCCCTTGCCCGATTCGGCGGGGGGACAAAGCCTCTGCGACGGCCCGGCGGGCCCATTGCCTCGCGGAAAATCGTCCCGTGCCCCCAAAAAAACCCTACGTGAACCCCTTTCGGGCCGGATCGGCGATGCGCCGCACGCCGGAGCCCTGCCTGGTTGTCGTCCTTGGGGCCACGGGGGACCTCACGGCGCGCAAGCTCATGCCCGCGATCTTCAACCTCGCGCGCGAGGGCTACCTGCCCCAGCGCTATGCGGTGGTCGGATTTGGGGCGGCGAGCAAATCCGACCA
>CAYTRP010000045.1:0-5358 GCA_964440195.1 uncultured Candidatus Sumerlaeota bacterium | reverse complement strand
GTCGGATTTGCTCGCCGCCCCAAATCCGACGAGGACTTCCGCCAGGACATCGCCGATGGCCTGCGGCGCTTCTCGCGTGCGAAACCCGAGCCCGATGAAGAGCGCGACTTCCTCTCGCGCGTCTTCTATGGCCAAGGCGCCTTTGACGCTCCCCCTGACTTCGAGCGCCTGCGAGGACGCCTCGAGCAAATCGAGGCCGCCATCGATTTGCCGGGAAATCGCCTCTTCTATCTCGCGACCGCCCCTGAGTTCTTCGCGCCTATTCTCGACCTCCTCAAGGACGCCAGCCTCCTCCCACACCCCGAAGCGGGTAAGCCGTGGACGCGCGTCGTCATCGAGAAGCCCTTTGGCCATGACCTCGCATCGGCGCGGGAACTGAACACGCATGTCCTGTCGGCGGTCCATGAGTCGCAGGTCTTTCGCATCGACCATTACCTCGGCAAGGAAACGGTGCAGAACCTCCTCGCCTTCAGGTTTGCCAACTCGATCTTCGAGCCGTTGTGGAACTCCACCTATGTGGAGAACGTGCAGATCACCGTGGCGGAACCCATGGGAATGGAGGGACGGCGCGGCCAGTACTACGACAAGGCCGGCGCGCTGCGCGACATGATCCAGAATCACCTGCTGCAGCTCTTTTGCCTGACGGCACTGGAGCCTCCCGCCAGCCTCGACTCGGAGTCGCTGCGCGACGAGAAGGTGCGCTTGCTCAGGAGTGTGGGCCCGATGAGCCCCCGGGAGGTTCTCGAGAACACGGTCAGGGGGCAGTACGGCCCCGGTTCGCTTGAGGGCAAGGACGCAAGGGGTTATCGCGAGGAGCAGGAGGTTGATCCAACCTCCGTGACGGAAACGTTCGTCGCCCTTCGGCTGAAGGTCAGGAACTGGCGATGGGCAGGGGTCCCCTTCTATCTGCGCACGGGGAAGCGGCTCCCCAAGCGTGCATCGGAGATTGCCGTCACCTTCAAGCATCCCCCCCACCGCATCTTTACAGGTCCGGAGATGGCCGACCTGCGGCAGAACACGCTGGTCCTTCGCATTCAACCCGACGAGGGAATCTCGCTCTCGTTCGAAGCCAAGCAGCCGGGTCTCACCATGACTTTGCAAAATGTGAAGATGGATTTCCGTTATGGATCCTCATTTGGGAGTCCAACCCCGGAAGCCTACGAGCGCCTTCTGCTCGACGCCCTCGTCGGCGACACGTCGCTCTTCACGCGATCGGACGAGGTGGAGCATGCATGGAGCATCGTGACCGCGATCCACGAAGCGTGGGCGGACAATCCCCCCCGGAACTTCCCCAACTATGCCGCCGGCTCGTGGGGGCCAAGGGAGGCGGATCGCCTCGTGGCGGACCTTCCCTCCGGCTGGAGGAGGCCGTAAGAAGGGTGAAGGGCGAAGGGTGAAGGGTGAAGAAGCGGAGGAATGGCGATGATTTCGATCTTGTCGGGATGGGATGAATGATGCCGGAGGCAATGAAGGATTTTGTGACGGGCGTCCCCGTCGAACTCTCCCCCGCGGCCATCGAGCGCGAGTTGTCCGCCATGTGGGAGAAGCGTGCGGACGAAACGCGGGCAGACGACGAGGGCGTCGGCAGGATCGCGCTCGGCAACCTCGTGTGGCTGGGAACATCGCGCCACGTGGAGCGCACGCGACAGGTCTTCTCGCGACTCGTGTCCCGCTACCCGTGCAGGCTCTTTCTCCTGGAATACACCGCCATCGAGCCTCGGCATCCGATGGAAGCCTTCGTGAACGCGCATTGCTTCCTCGCCAAGGGCGTCCGCCGCGAAGTCTGCTGCGAGGAGATACATCTGCGGTTCGGCAATGAGGGCCTGCGCCTCGTCAGTGGCGCCGTCCTGCCGCTCCTGCTGACGGATGTCCCCACGACTCTCTGGTACTATTCGCGCGAGCCCGAGCAATACGCCGAGACGCTCCCGTCGCTGGAGGGCTTGGCCGACCGAGTCATCACCGATGTTGCCTGGATGGTCGATCCCGCGGAGGGATTGCGGGGAATGATCGACGCCAAGTCGCGCGTCGTGGACCTTTCGTGGCATCGCCTCGCGCCTTATCGCGAAATGATCGCCTCGATCTTCGACGATGAAGCCCACGGCCAACTGCTCGACAAGCTCGAGAGCGTTCACTTTCGCTGGCGCGGCCAACCGCAAGGACCGCAGTGTTCACTTCACGCCAGCCTGCTCGCTGGATGGTTCGCATCGAGCCTCAAGTGGGAGCCAAGCGTGGACCCCGAAGGGGGGGGCGTGCGGTTCCATTCGGGCAAGACAATCAAGGATGTCCGCGTGGAAGTCGCGGCGGGGAATGACCCCAAGGGCCTCGACCTGATCGAGATGAAGTTCGGCACGGGCGACGTGATCGGCTTGCGCGCGGAAGAAAATCCCCTCCACTTGGTCAAGCGCGCGGAGGGACCATCGTTTCCTGGGGGCGAAGCGCCGCGAACCCTCTCGGCGGCCCTGAACGACGAGGCGGATTCCCTCGGCCATGCACTGAATTCGCGCTCTGACCAACAGTTGTTCCGCCAGGCAGCCGCCTGTGCATGGCCGCTCCTGCGGCAAGTCCTCCTGGAGACCCCTCCCCAATGACCATCGTGGTTCGGCCCACGGCCGATGACGTGGCGGCAATTGCCGCCGATGAAATCATGCGCGCCGCCGAGGCGGCCATCGAGGAGCGCGGCGCCTTTCATTGGGCCCTCTCCGGCGGCTCGACTCCCGGCACGATCTATCGGAACCTGGCTGCCAATGTGGGCTTCCGGGGACTCGTCCCGGTGGTGCATCTCTATTGGGTCGACGACCGCACCGTTCCCCCGACGCATGTGGACTCGAACGTTCGGCTCGCCATGGAGACGCTGATCGAGCCCGCTCGCTTCGCACGCGACAACGTGCATCCCCCGATCAGCGACGCGGCGGACCTCGAAGCGGAAACGGCGCGCTACGAGGAGATCCTCCGCAAGCGCCTGCCCACCGCAGCCAACGGAATGCCGTGTTTTGACCTCGTCACGCTGGGACTCGGCGGCGACGGCCACACCGCATCACTCTTTCCGGGCACGGCCGCACTCAAGGAAACCAAGCGCGCGTGGGTGATGAATGACGTGCCGCAACTGCGCACCAAGCGCCTCACGCTGACCTTTCCCGTTCTCGCCGCGGCGCGCTCTCTCGTCTTCGTGGTGACCGGCGCGGGCAAGGCAGGCGTCGTCGCCGACATCCTGCTCCCCCGCCCCCACACACCGCCCCATCCCGCCGCCATCGCCGCGCAGTCGAATGGGTATGTGACGTGGTTCCTGGATGAAGGCGCGGCGGGGGAAGTGGGTTGAGGGTATCTGGGGTGCTGCCTGAGTGTCATCAATTAGGGTTTCGGATCGTTTCCGTCGATTGACCGGAAGCGGATTGCCGATCGTTGCGAGGCTCCGCACCTTCGACAGAGGCCGTGAACCAGACCCATGCGAAGTAGCCAGCGCAAAGGAATCCCACACCTCCGAACCCTAGTGAACCAAAGTCGTTTCCGACAACATGGTGCTCAAACACGGTGATTGGGAGGTACAGCATAGCAGTAGCGACAACCAGAAACCCCGCACTCACGGTGCCCGTCTTTCGGAGATGATCCCCAGCATAAAGGTATCCCAAAAACACTGTGGGCGCCAGGAAAGCGCGCGCAATTATGATCGTCCACTCACTCACCCCGGCAGATGCCAACGCATAAAGTACGACATACGCAAGTATGACGATGACTGGTGGAGAAACCAAGCCGAGCAAACATAGAATCCGGATCACGCGCTTGTCGCCTTTCCAGCAATGTTTGCAACAGGCCCCATAGGAGGGCCGTTGGCACCGCCGCCGCCAGACTCGAACACCTTTCTAAGGCCAGCCATGATGGCATTGCCAGCGCAAGCCAGTGCATTGCACACTATGGGTGCCAGTCCGGCACCCGCACGATGCCCGACAAAACCGCCAACCCCGCCTCCAAAGCAACTGCCAGCGGTCGATCCGATGAATGCCCCAAGAGTTCCAAAGAACCCAGCACCGGCAATTGTAGCAGGCCCAGGGGCGGTTGCTGTGCCAGCTGCTGCTCCACCCCCTCCTCCCAGTGCGAGCCCGATGGCGCCACCCATTATCCCAAAGACAGTTGCGCCATGTGCCATTCCTGCATGTACTGTCGCACTTTGCACCCAGTACTCGCACGTATTAGCGGCGGTGAATGGTTTTGAGCTATTCGCAATGCCAGCTCCGTAATATCCACAGATCCATCCGGCAGCGATTTGAAAGCCGGGGAGCTCCCCTCTGGGATCGAACCTCATCACCGGATTCCCCTCCGCGAACGTGTACGGGTGCTCGATCATGGGCGGGTAGGGCGCGGCGCTGGTAAAGATCCCCAACGCCGGGTCGTACCAGCGTTGGTACATGTACGTCAACTCCGAGGCCGCATCGTATTCCTTCGTGTTCTGCCCCCACCCGGCGCGATTGGCGGCGGAGGCCCAGACACCGCCATCCCAGGAGGCGAGGCGGTTGCGCTCGACGGTGAGAGCGTTGGAACGGGCCGGGCTGGCGGTGAGAGTCGGCATCAGGATCCCGCGCAGTTGAAACAAGATCGGCGATTCCGGAAAAAAGAAGCAGATCGGGCGGCGGTTGTCAAGGTCGCGCTGCCGCGCGCTCCCTCGTCTTCGTGGTGACCGGCGCGGGCAAGTCCGGCGTCATCGCCGACATCCTGCTCCCGCGCCCCAACACGCCGCCCACGGGCAGTTCTTGGGCGCACGCGAACGGGCCGCCAGGCCCGCGCTCCCCTCCTCCCGCCAACGCGCCACCCA
This sequence comes from uncultured Candidatus Sumerlaeota bacterium, assembly GCA_964440195.1. Classification (GTDB taxonomy): domain Bacteria; phylum Sumerlaeota; class Sumerlaeia; order SLMS01; family JAHLLQ01; genus CAYTRP01. The sequence continues at coordinate 554 of CAYTRP010000045.1, read as the reverse complement.
CTTGTAGCCCGTCTTGCGGCTGATCCCGAACCGCCGGCACAACCGCGCGAACGAATCGTCCCCAGCCTCGTACTCCGCAATGAACTTCACAAGCTCAGACATCGGTGAACACTCTTTCCAGGGCATTGCTCGCCTCCGCGAGAGAATGCCCCCAAAAATGTGTCACCCATGTCCCCGGATCAAAGTGTTACCTATCTTGCCGGATCATACCGCCCGGAACGAATCCCGAACGGGATTCCGTATCATAGCCGTGGGTTGACGCGCGTCGTTTTTTTGACGCGCGGCTACCCACGGTCGAGCCGCCACGAACCCCTACCGCGAAGCGGTTGCGTAAAGGGTTCCGCCAAGACGCCTCGCCGCAACCCGCCGCTTTTTACGCAACCCCATTCGGGGTTGGATGTTTGGTGATCGCCAACCCAGGGTAGCGCCCCTTGATAAAGCCCGAGGTGCGCAACCCTGGGCTAAATTACGGAATCCCGTTCGGGATTCATGGACTGACGCTTTTGACAATGACTTCATGGCAAAGAGGCCCGGCTTTACCGCAACGTCTCCAC
>CAYTRP010000044.1:0-13409 GCA_964440195.1 uncultured Candidatus Sumerlaeota bacterium | reverse complement strand
TTGGTCCTCGAAGCCGGGGCTCGCGGTCATGAAGAGACGCGACGGCAGGCCGCGCTCGCGCGACTCCTCCACGATGAGACGGGAGGAAACATCGCCGGGCGCGCGCGACCACCGCAGCGTCACGTCAAAGGGCGATGCGATGAAGTCGGCGGGTGTCTTGCCGAAGCCGCGCTGGTTCGCGCGCTCCTTGTACAGTTGATCCGCCTCCCCGGACCATTCGGCGCCGCCGAACACACCGTAGGCGGCGGGATAGATGGGATTGCCATGAATGAGCGTGCTCTTGAGCAGCCAGGGAGCGGGGATGAGAAGTGTCGGAAGTGCGAACCAGATCGTCACCGACCGCAGGTGGCGAAGGAAGGAGGGTGGATGAAGACTGGAGGACAGCGGATAGAGGAGGAGGCCGAGGCCGAGGAGGAAGGCGGGGATGAGGGCGGTCAGCTTGGTGGCGATGGCGGCACCGGCGAAGAGGCCGGCGAGGAGGAGACGTTGTTGTTTGCTGGAGATCGCGTCGCTAGTGGCGGCCCACAACGCACCGAGCACGAACGCGAGGGTCGCCAAATCGATGAAGGGCCATCCCGCGAGGACGAGCAGGACCGGCATCGTCCCGACGACGAGACCGGCGGCTGCCGGCCATTCGCTGTGTGCGTCGTCATCCGTGGAAGAGAGCGAGCGGAGCACATTCGATGCGAGCAGGCCCGACGCGAGCATGACGGCTGGCAGGTTGAGCCCGTGAAGAAGTTGCGGTGTACGGCTCTCTCCGATGACAAGGCCTGCGAGATAGAGGAGGTTCTGCTGAAGGGGCAGGTTGGTGAAGGCATTGTGCGGGATGTGGATGATGCGGCCTGCCTTGATCCACTCCTGCGGTGTGAAGAGGTGATAACGCAGGCCGTCGCTTTCGACGACAGGCGCGAGTCCGGGGATGAGTGCAACGATGCAGGCAACGATGGCGGCGATGACCCATGGGCGCGCCGCACGCGAACCGGGAAGCGGGCGCAGGGCAGGGCCACGCCAATGGGGGGCTTCGAGGACAAGGCCACCTGCCCCGAGCAACACCAGCCAGACACCCAGGGGGTAGAGCCCGAAAAGGCCGATGAGGAGAAGGAGAAGAGACGCGGCTAACTGGCCGAGGAGAAAGATGACCAGCAGGCGGGCGGCGGCCTGGGAGGGGAGGATCTCCAACCCGCGCCCCGCCAGACACCCCCAGCCGAGAATTGCGGGTACCAGCAGGAGAAATCCGCCAATCGCTTGCAGGGGTTCGACGAGCCGTTCGGGCTGAAAGTCGGTGGGAATCCACCAATCGTGCTGGATGCGCCATCCGATCCTGACGGACGCGTGGAGGACCAGTGCGGCCCACAGGGCCCAGAGCGCCAACAGGGTCAGGCGTGTAGTCTGGTTCACGAACCTTGCCAGGCGGTGGGGCGTGTGTGGGACTCAAGGAACCTCATGCCCGCCTCGGGAAGGCCATCGTGTCCTCCCTCGAACAGGACGCAGCGGGCGCGGCCGTTTTCGCGGACCAGGTACACCGGGAGGTCGATGAATCGATCGCGCTCGGCAAGGGGGGCGACTTCGCGGCGGAGGAAGCCGAGGATGTCCTCCTCGGCGAGGGTCGGGTGGCCTTGTGCCCGGGCGATGGCGTTGAAGGCGCGCAAGGTTTGCGAGACGGGCACGGAGCGGCCATCATGGCCGTCATGGATGCCGGCGTTCAGCTCGATGGGGAGATCGCCGATGTTGCGGAGAAAGGGGAGGGGCGAGCGCAGACGGTATTGCGCGTCGATCTCAGGGGACTGGCCCGGCACCCCGCCGGTGATGGCCTCGAGGTGGGTCACGTAGCGGACCATGCGCGTTTGGGACTCGTGATACCACGCGGCGAGGTCGGAGAGTCCCACCCAGGAGGATACGGCGGACCAGTGCCCGGGATGATGGGCCGCCATGACCATGGACATGTGGCCTCCACCCGATTCCCCCGCGAGATAGATCCGATGGGTATCGACCGGGTGACGCGCGAGGACATGGGCGACGGCGTCGAGGATGTCCTGCCGGGCTTCCGGTGAGGCGCAGGCCTGGGGCCCGAAGTTCGGTCCCCGGAAGTCGGGCTGGAGGACATGCCAGCCGCGCTGGGCGGCTTCCTTGTACCAGCCGGGGTAGTCCTGCCTGTAATCGCCACTCCACATGTGGAGGAGGACGAGGAGGGGTCGCGGTCCCGGTTGGGCGGCCGGCGTGAACAGGGACGGCTGGAGCGTGCCGTCGAGGGTGCTGGTGACGTTGATTTCCATGGCGCGGGAAACTCGGCTGGGTGGATGGGACGGATGGAAAAGGCTTGGGTCGGCTGCCGTGCCTTGCGTAAATGGAAACTTGGCACTCGGGGCGGACAAGGCGCATGTGGGGGCGAAGATCCCCTGGCCCGTTCGGGATGGTTCTCCATCCGCCCCGGTCGTTCGTGGGTACTCTCAACTTCCGTTGGAAAGGATCAAGGGCCATGAGCTTTGTTCAGGAGTTCAAGGAATTCGCGGTGAAGGGCAATGCCTTGGACATGGCGGTGGGTCTCATCATTGGCGCCTCGTTCAACAAGATCGTCCAGTCGATCGTGAACGACCTGCTGATGCCGCCGCTGGGTTATGTCATCGGCGGGGTGGATTTCAAGCACCTGCAAGCGGTCATCCAGCAGGCCTATGTGTTGGAGGATGGAACCCAGAAGGCCGAGGTGGCGATTCGATACGGAATGTTCCTGAACACGTTGATCGAGTTTATAATCATCGCCTTCACGGTCTTCTGCGTGGTGAAGTTCATGAACCGGCTGATCGCGAAGCGTGAAGCGGATGATGCGGCGGCGAAGTAACCGGCGCCACCCGCTCTCTTGTTGCCATGGCCGCCGCGTTTGCCCCATGAATGAGGGAGACGCGGCGGCCTTTGGTCCGGGGGCCAGCCGAGGGAAGGATAGTCCGTGAGCTGGATTCCGATTTTCCTCCTGCTGATTGGCGTCGGCGTCCTGGGCCTGCTCCTTTGGCAGGCCAACCGCGAGATTCGCTGGTTGCGCTCGCGCACGGCGGACCGGGATCGCGAGCGGGAAACCGTGTTCCGTTTCCTCAATGAGTTCGGGGAACTGATCACCAAGAAGTTTGAGTTGGGCGAGACGCTGGAGATGGTGCTGGCATTCAGCCGCGAGGCGACCCGGGCCGATGCGGGCGCGATCTACCTGCGTGACAAGGAAGAGCCCGACGTGATGCAGGCGCGGGTGGTGCAGGGTCTTTTCCCCCCCCTGCGCGAGGTGGCCACGGACAAGCTGATTTCGCGGCGCAAGTACCTGGCGGACTACGTGAAAAAGGAACGCCTGTCCGCCAGGGATGGCCTGTTTGGCCCCGTGGTGGAGGGCGGTGACGCGTTGTTGATCGCCGATGCGCGCCATGACGGGAGGTTGCCCGCCTCGGCCCACGCGCTTGTCGAACTGGAGGGGATGATCATCGCGCCGCTGCAAGTGCGCGGCGGGGTGCTCGGGTTGCTGGTGCTCATCAACAAGCGGGATGATTCGGTGCCGGGGGCGACGTTCAACCGGTCGGACCTCGAGATCGTGAAGGCGCTGGCCGACCAGGTGGCGTCGACGTTGGATGTCGTTCGCCTGCACGAGGAGAACGCGGAAAAGCAGCGCATGGAGCAGGAATTGGCCGTGGCGCACGACTTCCAGAAGTTGCTGTTGCCGCGACGGAATCCGGAGCTTCCCGAGGTGGCCATCGCCGGATTCAGCCAGGCGGCGCTGGAGGTCGGGGGCGACTATTACGACTTCATCGAGGTGGATGACCGGCACTTTGGGATCATCGTCGGGGATGTGTCGGGCAAGGGGATCCCCGGCGCGCTGGTGATGGCGTCGCTGCGAAGCACGCTGCGGGCGAATGCGCGGGGCAACCACTCGCCGCGGTCGGTCCTCCAGGCGGTCAACGCCGCCCTGACCCGCGACACCAAGGAGAGCACGTTTGTCTCGGCGACCTACGGAATCATCGACCTGGACACGGGGCTGTTTCGCTTTGCGCGCGCGGGGCACGAGCCCCTGGTGTGCTACCGGGCGCAGGACGGGCGGCTGGACCTTCGCGACCCCGAGGGGATGGTGCTGGGGATGATGGAGGGGGAGGTGTTCGACCTGATGCGGGAGGACGAGGTTGACCTGAAACAGGCGGGGACGGTGGTGCTGTACACCGATGGGGTTTCCGAGGCGATGAACGAGGATTACGAGGAGTACGGGACGGACCGATTTTTCGCGGTCTTGGCCGGGAGGGCGCACTTGGAGGTGACGGAGGTGATCGAGGGGCTGCTGGGGGACATCCGGCAATTCACGGGCGGGCGACCCCAACATGATGACATTACGCTTGTCGTATTGCGATGGCGCGGTAATGTGGGGGGTGAGATGGAAAAGGCCGGCGGGCTGGCGGGCCCGGCTGGGGACGATTCGGGGCACGGAACCTCGGTGGTTGCCTGAGGAAGGAGATGTGGAAGTGAAGAATTACGACCTCGTGATCCATCCGGCGATGGAGTCCAAGCCCCGGCGCCTGGAGGTCCACGGGTGCCTTGACAGCCACACGGTGGTGACGTTCGAGCGCTCGCTGCATGGGTTGCTGGAGGGAGGCATGGCCAAGGGTTGCGCGTGTCCGCTGATGATTCTCGACCTGTCGCGGCTGACGTACATCAGCTCGGCGGGCATCAGCGCGCTCATGGGCCTGACCCGCCGCATGCGCGAGCAGGACGGGGAGTTGTATCTTCTCAAGCCGACGGACAAGGTTTACCGGGTGTTTCGGACATTGGGATTCACCAACATCTTCCGGATCATCAACGACGAGACCGAGGCAAGGACAAGCGCCGGGCAGGCATGACCATGGTGTGACGCCGGGGTGCGCGGGCACCCGCGGCGTCCAATGAACGGCTTCCGCCATCCGGACCCCCACCCGTTCAGGAGTTGCGGCATGGCACCATCAGGCGAACCGGCCGAAGAGGAAGTGCTGGACTTCGAGATCCGATGTCCGGTCAAGACGCGCGTGCTGTCGATCCTGCGGTGCGTGGCGACGACCGTGGCGCGCGAGGTTGGATTCGTGGAGGCGGAGATCGACCAGATCGAGATGGCCGTGGACGAGGCGTGCGCGAACGTGATCCGGCACGCGTACACCCCCGACCCGAGTGGCAAGCTCCCGGTTATCTCGCCGTCGGATTGCGTGCTGCACATGCGGGTGAGTGTGTCGGAGAACCGGGTCTCGTTCTGCGTGCGCGACAAGGGCGTGGGCCTCGACAGGAAGCCGGCGGGAGCCGCGAGCGTGGACGAGTACGTGAAGCGCGGCGGCAAGGGCGGATTGGGGATCTACATCATCCGCAACTTCATGGACGAGGTGGATTACGAGTGCCCCCCGGGCGAGGGCACCATCCTGACGATGACGAAATATCTCAAGGCCTAGGCCGGCCAAACGGCGGGGATGAGAATCTACCTCGACACATGCTGCCTCAACCGGCCCTTCGACGACCAGTCGCAGGAGCGTGTCCGTCTGGAGAGCGAGGCGGTGATGTTGATTCATCGCCGCGTTGTTGCGGGTGATCTGTTCCTGATAGCCAGCTCGCTCCTTGTCCATGAACTGATGCAGGGACGAGACGAAAAGCGTCAGGTCGGAGTCCTTCGGCTGCTCTCACAAGCAAATGTCACGGTGAAGGTCTTGGATTCACATCGCTCGCCGATGGTCTCATGAGGACGCTCGGATTGTCGAACTACGACGCCCTTCACCTCTCGATCGCCCTCTCGGCGGGTGTGCATGCCTTCCTGACGGTCGACGATGGGATTATCCGGCGTGCTTCCAAGGCGCTGTCGGGTCAAATCATGGTTACGAATCCGCTTGATTGGGCATACCGGAATCTCTAGACCACAGGTGCCAAGGAGACCAGCAGTGGCAACTTCCTCCAATCTTTCTCCCCGTGAACTACGCGAGGCCGCAGTCCAAGCGATTGTGGACAGCGTCGGTGTTGCGGGTTTGATCCGGTTCCTCCAGGACTTGAGTCCCGGCGAAGGGGATTACACTGCGGACCGCTGGAAGTGGTTGAAACGCGATCAGCCTCTCGAGGAAATAATCGCGGCTATCAAGGAAACCGAAAAGGCCCTGGGCCTCGACATCCCGCCCGAGTCCTGAAGTTCCCCGGCCGGTTTGTTCAGCGCCTTCCCCTTGCGACGCTCCCGCATTCCGAGGCATTCTCGGCAAGGTGCAGGGGGAAGTCGAGCGGGCGCGCCCGCGCCGATCGGAGCCTTTCGCATGACAGATGCCTTCACGGCGGACGCCCGGACCTCGCAGCACCTGGTGAGTCAGCTGCGCTGCGTGACGCGCATCTCCCTGGCCCTGAGTTCGGCGGTCAGCGTGGAGGATGTTTACTCGGTCCTGTTGTCCGGGCTGATCTCGCCTTTGGGGCTTGGGTATTCTCAGGCCATCGTCTTCGAGAACACGCCGGGGCATTGCCATTTCACGGGTCGCTATTGCATCGGACTCGAGACGCGCGAGGAGGCGGACGAGTTGCGCGCGGACCTGGAGGGAGAGGTCAACTTCCTGACGCAGCGCAAGGAAGAGCTGCTCGAGCGCCTGCTGGCGGACGAAGGGGCCGTCGAGGAACTACGCATGCTCGAGCTCGGGACGCAGTGGGTCACGGTGTTCCAGCGACTGGCGACGGACAATGCCCGCAGCCGCACGGTGGCCTCCCTGCACTATCGCGAGGACCACCCGCAGTGCGATGCCAACGGCAAGGGCCTGTTCCGCCGCTCGATGCTGGCGCTCTCGCCGCAGGTGATCCGCAAGGGCGATGCGGACGTGATGCTGCCCGAGGACCTGGAGCCGTTGCTGGCGGACGAGTTCGCGCTGGTTCCCCTGCGCACGAACAAGGGCCTGCGGGCGCTGGTGCTCCTGGATCGGCGGCTGACGGGCGAGGCGATCATCAATCCCGACCTGGAGCAGCTCGACTGGTTCGCGACGCAGGGGGCGCTGGCGCTGCAAAACGCGGAGCTGATCAATGACCTCGAGAGCGCGTACCAGGAGTTGAAGGCCGTCGATCAGTTGAAGTCGAACTTCCTCTCGACGATCTCGCACGAGTTGCGCACGCCGCTGACGGCGATCACGGGCTTCGTCGACCTGATCCTCAAGGAGCGCGTGGGGGCGATCAGCGAAAGCCAGCGCGGCCTGCTGGAGCGCGTCGCGCGCAACACGGGGCACCTGAACAACATCGTGACGGACCTGATCGAGATCGCCGAGATCGAGGCCGAGGGGATGCGCGATATCCGGATGGTGCCGGTGGACCCGCTGCATGTCCTGTTCGCGGCATTCCCTCGCCTGGACAATCGGCGCCGCGACCAACGGGTCAGCGTGGCCCCGGTGTTCGACGAGTCGGTGCCGACGATCCTGTGCGACGAGCGCGCGCTGGAGCGCATCTTCTTTCATTTGCTGGACAACGCGATGAAGTTCTCCCCCCAGGACGGTGAAGTGCAGGTGGAGTTCAAGCGCGCGGGCTCGCACTTGCGCATCGCGATCCGCGATCACGGCGTGGGCATTCCGCCGGACAAGTTGCAGCGCATCTTCGACCAGTTCTTCCAGGTGGACAACAGCCTGACGCGCGGTCACGAGGGGCTGGGGCTCGGCCTTGCGGTGACACGGATGCTCGTACAGGCAACACACGGCGAGATCGAGGTGGAAAGCGCGCTCGGGCGCGGCTCGACGTTCACGGTGATCTTTCCTCTGGCGAAGGAAACGGAAGCCTGACCCTTGCGTGTTTCACACGCGGGTTACCGGCCCCCGCTCGTCGCTTGACGCGAGGACCTCGACATCCCGGAGGCCGGGCTGCTGGCGAATTTTGTCCGCGAGGCGCTGGTTGGCGATGACTTCGCTGGCGAAATGCCCCACGAGGATGCCGCCGAGGCCACCCTGCAAAAGGTCCGCCGCGTCGTGATGGGTCATCTCGCCGGTCAGGAACGCGTCGGCTTTCGAAGCGATGGCGCGCTGAACCATGCTGCCGCCTCCGCCGCTGCAGACGGCGATGCGGCGAACGGGGCGCGAGGCTTCTCCGATCATGCCGACAGTGGCCAACGGGTGCTTGTTGTCCCGGGCCAGGGCACTCTTGCAGGTCTCGGCGAAATTGCGCAGCGGTGTGGACTGGGGAAGGTCGCCCACGAGGCCGAGGCCAAACCGAGAGGGCGCGGGATTCTCCAGGGGGTAGACGTCGAACGCCACTTCCTCGTAGGGATGCACGCTCTTCATGGTGTCGATGAGAGAGGCGAGCTTGTCGGTTGGGCAGACGGTCTCGAGGCGGACCTCCTCGGCATGTTCGAGATGGTCGACCTTGCCGGCAAAGGGGTTGGCGCCTTGCAGGGGCTTGTAGGTTCCCGTGCCGGGCGTGCGAAAGGTGCAGTGGCTGTAGTTTCCAATGCTGCCCGCCCCTGCCGCATGAACGGCTTCGATGACGGTGGCGACGTGCGTGACGGGGACGAAAACGGCATATTTGAAGGCGCGCGGCGCCGGTGCCGGGGAGAGGAAGACCCGGTTGGAGAGTTGAAGCCGGTCGGCGATCTCGCCATTCGTGCCGTCGGCCACGGAGTCCCAGTTGGTGTGCGCGGCGATGAGCGCGATGCCCGCTCGCTGAAGGGCGGAGAGCATGCGCGTTTGCGGCGTGGTCTCGGCGAGGCTCTTGAGGGGACGGAACAGGAGGGGATGATGGGCGACGATGGCGTGGACATCGCGGCGACGGGCCTCGTCGATCACCTCGGGCGTGACTTCGAGGGCGACAAGCACGCGTTCGCATGCCGCCTCCGGGGCGCCAAGGAGGAGGCCCACGTTGTCCCATGATTCGGCGATGCGGAAAGGGGCGATGCGGTCAAGGGCGACCAGCAGGTCGGCGACGGTGGCCATGGTGATCTCCCGGTAAACGCGGGGATTATGCGCGGACGGCTTCGAGTCCCTCGGAGGGGAGAGAGACTTCCCCGAGGATGCGTTCGCGCAGGGCGCGGCGCAAGCGGCGGGTGACCTCGCCCACGCGGCCATCGCCGATGGGATTCCCATCGAGGCGCGAGGCGGGCATCACTTCCATGGTCGTGGAGGAAATGAAGACTTCTTCGGCGGCGCGGAAGTCGTCGATGTGAACGGGTTGTTCGCGCACCGGGATGCCAAGCTCGCGGGCAGCCGCGAGGATCGCGATGCGCGTGATGCCGCCAAGGATGCGGGGCGTGCGCGGGTGGGTGCAAAGCACGCCGTCGCGGATACAGTAGGCGTTGGACGTGCTGCACTCGGTGACAATGCCGTCGTCGCGGACAAAGAGTGCCTCGAAGCACGCGGCACGGCGGGCGCGTTCCTTGGCGAGGCAGTTGGGGAGGAGCGAGGTGGTCTTGTAGTGACAGTGGGCCCAGCGCTCGTCGGGCTGGGAAAGGAGCGCGACGCCGTTCTCGTAATACTCGGCCTTGTGGACGGGTGCGGCGCGCACGAACCAGAATTCGTTGGGGGCGGTCGAGGTGGCATCGGGAAAGAGGTGGTTGCGCCTTGCGGTGCCGCGCGTCATTTGGCCATAGACCATGGCGTCGCGATGGCCACTCTGGGCGACGAGGTCGCGGATCATGGACTCGCGCCAGTTGTTGTCGCGCGGGTCGTCCAGCATGATTCCCCGCGCGCTGAAGCTCCAGCGCTCAAGGTGCTCGCGAATCATGAAGGGTACGCCGTCGTAGAAGAGGACGACCTCGTAAATGCCATCGGAGAAAAGCAGCCCGCGGTCCTCGATGGGGACGCGACCGTCCTCGATGGCGGTGATGGCGCCGTTGAGCCAGAGGAGGTCTTTTGTCATGAATGACTCGCGCGTTGTGATGATCGTAAGTCCCGCGAACGGGAGCGGAAGGACCGTGCGCGGCAGGGGGGAGGATTTGTCAAGGGCGCGTGCGGGGATGAACCCCGCACGAGCACCGTGTATCGGTCCAAACTACGGTTGTGCGAACAAGCACAAGAACTTTCAGGGGGGCGTCGCCGTCGCGGGAGTATTTCAGGGAGACGGCAGCGGCGGCGCGAGGGCGGCGACAGCCTGCGCCAGGACGAAGGCGACGGACAGTGTCTTGATGGCTTCGTCGAGTTGGGCGTCAGTCATTCCCGCTTCGCGCGCCTTGCCGACGTGGGACTTCACGCACCCCTGGCAGTTGTTGATGGAGGAAACAGCGATGCAGATCAGTTCCCTTTCGAGGGCCGGCAGTGGGCAATGAAGGAGGGCGCCGAGGTTGAAGTTCACCTTGAAGGCCGAGAGGGCCTCGGAGTCGTCCTTTGTCACCTGATAGCGGAATCGGAAGTAGGCGTTGTTGGCTCCCATGCCAACGGCGACACCGATGGCGGCGGCGACATCCTCGCGCGTGCGTCCGGCCTTGAGGGCGGCTTGCGAAAAGAACTCGGTGACCTGCGGGCTCCCCTGCGTGACGGCGGTGGCGAGGGCGATCAGGAGCTTGAGACCCGCGGAGATCTCGCCCGGCTTCATCAGGCGCGCAAGATTCATTGAAATGTCCTGCAGCGCGTCCTCGGCCACGGCGAGGCTCTCAATCCCGGGGGGAAGGTTCTCCAGTTGGAACGTTTCCTTGAGGCGATGAAGGTGCTTTTGCGCCTTCTCGGAGGGGATGTGGGCTTCAAAGATCATGGGCGATGGGCCTTTGGCGGAATTGAAGGGTGGGGCGTGGCAAGACACGCCACGGGAATGAGGCATGTTGGCGGATTCAAAGGTGGTGGGCTATCGGAGATCAGCCAAACAAGTCCCTGTATCCGGTTCCGCGCAGGGGGATTCCGAGTTTGGCGGCCATCGTCTCGGCATTCCAGGCAGCGCCTCCGTCGGGGTGGTTGTTGAAGAAGACCAGAGTGGTGGTGGCTTTCTCGCGTGGCTGCTTGATGGGGGCGACCCATTCGTCCAGTTCCGCGCCGGAGTAGGCGTAGCGATAGCGGTCGCGGGGATTTTGCTCGTCGTACCACTGGGCGGCGTTGCGTCCGTGCAGGCGGAGATAGGCGATGGGGCCGGTCATGCTCCAGCGCCGCGATTGGGAGAGGCCCCTCAACGGTGGCTGATCGACGGCGCATCGCGAATAGCCGAGCGAGGCAATCTCCGAGTCGGCGGACCCGGTGTCCCACGATTGGTGCCGCATCTCGATGACGAGGGGGCCGGGCCAAAGGAGATCGGCTGCGCGAGCGAGAAATTGGATGGCGGCTTTGGAAAACCGGAAGGCATTGGGGAATTGCAGGAGGAGAGCGTGGAGGGTGGCGGACTCGCGAAAGGGGGCGAGGAAGGCGAGGTAGGGATCGAGGGTGGCGGCGTCGAGCTTGCGCTCGTGGGTCAGGGCACCGGGGACCTTGATGGCGAATCGAAGCCGGTCGGCCGCGATGTCCACCATGCGCTGCGCCGTGGCGACGGGCGGCGTGCGGTAGTAGGTGGCGTTGATCTCCAGGGCGTCGAAGACGTCGGCATAGGCGTCGAGCATGCGCGCGCGGGGGAGATTGGGCGGATACCATCGGCCCCGCCAGTCATCGTAGCTGAAGCCGCTTGTTCCGATCAGGATTGGCGGCACCGGTTCGGGATTGGGGCCTCCTGCCTGCGAGTTCATGGAGGAATCCGGCCGACTGTTTCGAGGGTGGCGGGTGCCGGCCTGCCTTATTCCGCCGGTGCGGCGGCAGGAGCCTGCTGGGCGGCGGGAAAGGACTCGATGTGAAGTGTCTGAGTGGGATAGGCAAACTCCGCCCCGAGTTCCTCGAGGAGCGCGATGATGGCGAAATTGATCTTTTGCTGGATGTCCATGCACAGCGCCATGTCGCGGTCGAGCACATAGTAGACGAACTCGAAGTCGTAGGAGGACGGGCCGAATGCCTTGAGGTGTCCGCGGTCGAAGCGGGTCTTCTCGATGCCCTGAATGATGGCCTTGATGCGGGGGGCGATCTGCTTGAGGACCTCGGGTGGTGTCTGGTAGAGCAGGCCGAGGGGGAACAGGACGCGGCGCTCGTTCATGCGCTTGTAATTGTGCACGCGCGCTTCGAGGAGGTCCGCGTTGGAAAAGATGATCTCCTCGCCGGTGAGGCTGCGCACGCGGGTCGTCTTGATGCCGATGCGCTCGACGGTGCCCATGTTCGCGGGGTCGACGATGATGAAGTCGCCGACCTCGAAGGGCTTGTCGAGGATGATGGCGACGGAGCAAAAGACGTCGCCGAGGATCTTCTGGAGGGCGAAGGCAATGGCAATGCCGCCCACCCCGAGTCCGGTCAGCAGCGGCCCGATCTGCACCCTCATGTTGGCGAGGATCATCAACAGGAGGCTGGACCAAATGATGATCAGGGCGAAGAAGCGGACGACGCCGATGGCGGAGTTGGCGGCCTGATCCGAGGCACGGAAGAGCCGGAGACCCTTCTCCAGCCAAAGATTCATCAGGGAGGTGGCCCAGATGCCCACCTGGATGAACAGCAGGGTGAGGCACACGATGCGGAAGGTGAGCTCGAGCCTGGGCGAGAGGGGATGATGGATGGCCAGTGCAATGAGGCCCGCGAAAGCAACGGGGGTGAACCACATCGTCCGGTCAAGAAGCGTCTTCACCACCGCGGCTGTCCTGATGCCGTGGCCGTCTGGGATGTGGACGCGCTTGATGGCAGAAGAGAGGATCCTCTTGCCGATCATGAGACCCAGCAGGATGGCCGCGACGAGGAAGACGAAGATCAGGGACTCGATAAGGATGAGCGCGAAGCTACGCCCGGCAAGTCCCTCGATCAATTCCACCAGCTCAAGTTGCAGGTTGGTGCTTGTCATTCGGGATGCCTTGCTCACTGCTTGTGGAGGATATCCATGCGGACATTGACGACGGAGATGGGCGACTGCGGCTGTGCCGGATGGATGACGGCATAGGTGTCGCTGTCCTTCGTGAAGCGAATGTCGAATTGCCGCCCGACGAGTTCCACGGAACTCGCGTTGGAGTCGGCGAGCTTGAGGAGCGCCTCGCGGATGGTCCACCGTCCCCATGCGTCAGGGATGGGGTCCAGTTGCGAGGGGGCACCCGGATCGGGCGAGCGAAGCGTGTGGCCGGGCGCGTGGGTGATCCTGCCGGTATCCCCGTCGACGGAATCGCCGGTGGACAGCATGGAGATTCGGATGTTGCTGCGCGATTGGCCGTCGCGCTCGAGGCGGCGGATATCGGCAAGGGTGAGGGCCTGGGGGCCGAGCACGCGAATCTCGTTGTTTGTCAGGTTGACCGAGATGGCGCTGTCCTCGTCCACGCCGTAGCCGCGAATGCTGTTGGTTTCCTCGAGGGCGACGATGAGGCGGCCCAGACGGCCGCGCGCGAGAAAGTGCTGGTCGACGATCCCGTAGGGAAAGAAGCCCATGCCCTCGCGTATGATGACGCCGCGGTCGTCGTCCTCGGTGGGACCGTA
>CAYTRP010000043.1:10828-13593 GCA_964440195.1 uncultured Candidatus Sumerlaeota bacterium | reverse complement strand
ACGGGGTTGATGTATATGTTCCAAAGGCATTATGTGCCGGAGTATGGGATGTTTATGAGTCGCACCTCCTATTCGCCGAGAGTGGAACATCCCTATACCTTCGCGCAGCAAAATCCATTGGACAACACCGATCCGCGCGGGACTCTCGACGGAAAGGCCGTGGATCAGGCGATTGCGGATTGTAAGAAGGAGCAGCCGTGCCGAACACAAGGGCAAGGGCCCGCACCGGGCAATAGTTGTTACTCATTTGTGTGCTGTGTGATGATGAAGCTTCACGGACCTGGCCCCCTTCCGTTCGGTCCCCCTAGCCGGTACCCCTCTCCGGATGAGGAACCACCATCGTTGCGACCGGGGTCAATTGTCTGCTATGGTGATGGCTCTGGTCGCATGGGTGGCGAATGCTCCCCACAAGGGATGTGCGAAGCGGCAGAAGGATCCCCCGGTGGCATGATCCACGTTGGTGTTATCAATGGCAGGGGGGATTTTGTTGAGTGCAGTAAGGGACCCGATTTGACAATTCATCCAGGGGGACCTCCTGGACCGCCACGAGACCCTCCATTTGGGTATTACTAAAATGCAACGAGCTATTGTTTGGATCACGGTGGCGTTGGCCTCTGCGGCCACCGTAATTTCATGGGCCACACTCGATAAGTCCGTGGAACTTGAGGATTTGCGCAAGAGGATGGAACTCACTCAGGAGCAATTCAGGCAGATTGCTCTGGCATATGACGCGGCGATCATCGTTGCATTGCAGAACTACCCCCCTCCGGATTTTGATATACGTTCGCAGGGCGAAAGCGAAATGGACAAGGAATACGAGCGACTTTCTCGCATGCTGGGAGCAAATCGCTTCCATCCTGCGCGGGCGGAACGAATCAACAACGAGCGTCGCAGCTCGCACTTCGATGCACTCGCTCTCCTTCCGGAGAAACCCTTTGGGCACTGGCATGAAGAGATTCTTCCAGAGAATGTTCCACTTGGGGCGCTGAGAGAGTTTCATCAACATCGTGCTTTTTGCGATCCCTTTGTGCCTAACTATCAGCTTGGCTATATCTCCACATATGCAGATTACTGGCTGATCTCTGTTGGACCAGACAGGAAGCCCGACATCCTCGGCTTCCTGCAAAGTGCTGGCGGGTCTTACAAAGCGAGAGGAGAACTTACGGACTTGACTTCCATAGAATTGGCGGAACTTGCAACCCAAGCGCGGGCCAAGTTTCATGGGACGCCGTACAAATCATTCGATCTGTTGGACATCATCTCACCGGATCTGATCTACGATCCCACGAATGGGGCTTTCAGCGGCGGGGACATTGTTTTCAAGCGGCGAGGTGGAGACGACTGGCTCTTCTCGTATCCGGGGTCCTATACTCTGACGCCGAAGAACCTGATCCCCAAGGATATTGAGAAGGTGTTCCCATGATCCGCCATTATTTCAACGGCCTGGCGGAGGAGGTCCGCAAGGTGGGCGTGACCTCGGTGCCCGACCCGTCGGACTTCGACTTTCATGTGGAGTTGGACGGGTCGGGCACGCCGTCGGGCTGGCCCTCGCCCACGGCGGGGCCGCTGGACCTGGTGACGGATTGGAGGGGGAAGGTACCTGATTTTGATGGAAAGACCACCTGTACAGGTAATTAGACTGCACCGTAATTTTGTGGAGTTTGGAATTGCATCAAGCCCAGTTTTGCGAGGTTCACTATGAGTAGACGCAAATCTTCCACTAGAGAAGCGCCTATCCCGGTGCTTTTACTTCTATTTGCGGTCTTTGTGCCCCTGTTTTTTTCGTCCGCTTGTCGCCCTGGTCATTCCTCCTTCTACCGTGAGGCTCACCCTGATGATCGCCCGAGAGTCGTTCTCCACGATCCTTACGATCAAGAATTTCCCTACTCGAGCTTGCTCGGTGGCAGAAAGGGAGAGGAATACTATTTTGATCGAGATTTATTGAAATCGCGAGGAGAATCGTTCGACGAATTCCTGATTCTGATATACTTCCCAGAGGAATTCAGGGAGCCCCTCGTGGTGGATGTCGACGGTGAAAATGTCTGGTCAAGCTTCATTGACGGGGAGTATCAGATGCCTCCAAGCTGGGCCGCCGCGTTTGATCGCTCAAGAGATCAACCATGGAACAGTCAGGATGGGTGGCTGCTTGTATTCAGGGCGAAGGACAACTTGATGATCGACGCGAAAGGAATGCGGTTCAAGATGGATCTCCACGACTTCGAGACCTATGGCGAGATTCGCGTGGACCTGTCGAAACCCGGCGTCTATTTTGAATTCATGGACGGGCGGAGCGTAATTCGGATCTGAAGAGCCAAGTGAGCTGGTCACCGCAGGCGCTACTTGGCCCGTCACGTCGACCTGGTCCCCCCCCGCGTCATTCTGCCCCACTCCTTTCTATCCGTGGGTTACCCGGTACCAGCCTGCCATCCGGTGAAATTCCGGGCGATGGCCTGAAAAATCCCGCCCCAGAGCCTTGTTTTCACTGAAGTAAGCCCCTCCGCCCTCACCTCCGCCGACTCTTCGTCTGGTGGTACAATTCTTGTAGCCTTGAGCCGCGAGTTTTGACTCGCGCCCCCGGGGTCACAAAGGGCGCATGGCCATCCACCAAGCCGAGCGCCCGACGATTGGGCCGGGTGTTCGGACACGATTCGAAGCCAAGGGATTGACCCTATGGACATTATGGTCGAGATCGACCGACTGGAAAAACGCTTCGGGCCGATTCATGCCGTGCGCGGCGTGTCGTTCAAGGTCCGGAGGGGGGAAGT